>JAFYLX010000033.1 GCA_017556895.1 Bacillota bacterium
AATCATCGGAGTGAGATAGATTTAAAAAATAGCCTTCTCCAAGTTCTCTTTTAACATACTCCAAAAGCAGTCCCGCCCCAAGACTCTGCTTACGCTCTTTAGACCTTCTGATTCTCATGGCTTTTTCTACTCTTTCCTCGGGCAGTTCGCCTAAAATCAAGGGTCTTGTCCAAGGATCCGGTAAGCTACTTATGTTTGCTACATACACTTTAACCATAATGGCTCCTATCTATATTGCTCAAGCTTCTCGTTAAGTTTTTTGTATATATGTTCTTTAAACCACTCTTCCTTTGAGGCTTCAATTGCACCTTCTGGCGTAAACCATCCCACTTGGGAATTCTCGTCTGGTTTAATCGCTAGTGGTTCATTCTCATCTGCCTCAACTAGATATGTTAAATTTAGATGCAGATGTGATGGAATATACTTGCCTTTTTTGTAGTGTCCATCTACTGCTAGGATTTCCATGGAATATATATCTTCCGTCACTGGAGTTACGTTCGTAAGGCCGCTTTCTTCCTTAACTTCTTTGATGGCAACCTTAAGCAAGTCTTGCTCTCCGTCAGCGTGGCCGCCCAGCCATGCCCATGAATCATAGAGGTTATGATATGCCATCAGCACCTTCGTCTTGTCTTTATTTACAACCCAGGCAGAAGCAGTAAAGTGAGCAGATGAATTTTCACGACTGAATAATTCCTCGCCGGATTCAAGTCTTCTTATGATTTCGGCTTTATCTCTCGCTTCCTGCTCATTATATGGAACGTATTCCTTCACTGTTTGATTCATTTTGTTCTACTCCCTTTGCAGTTGTTGGCTGAATTTCAGTTTACCAATCATTATGGCAACATTTTTAGTGTTATGTTGTGCAAAAGTCTCCATCTTGCCAAAAGTGGCAACAGTTTTTTGACTTTTATGCTATAAACCCGGCAAAAAACTGTTTTTCCACGATTTTATGTTGTCATATTCTCTATTTATAGAAGTTTTAGCCAACAACAGCCTGATTTTGTTGCCAAAGCAAACTACATTTGCTATTTTGCACAACATTTGCTATTTTGAACAGCATACATTACGGATTGCTACAGTTCTAAGCAATAAGCCAGGGTGTTTGTAACTGCTGCATATGGCAACAGTACAATTATACGTCTAGCTTCATATCTCCGAACTCAATCCAACCCTTCTTTCTCATGAATTCTGATACTAACAGAGTAATGATTGCCGGAAGAATAACTTGAATTACTAATATCTTTATTAAAACAATTGTTGGGTCTTCGAAAGCAGACATTGTTTCCATTGTCATAATCTGGCCTACAAGACCTGCTGTACCCATACCTGAACCTGTGGCATTGTTTGTCATATGTAAAACCATCGTTGACACAGGGCCTAGAATTGCACTTGATACGATTGCCGGTACCCAAATAATAGGTTTTCTCATAATATTTGGCACCTGTAGCATTGATGTACCAATGCCCTGAGCGATTAAACCACCCATTTTGTTTTCTCTGTAGCTCGCAACTGCGAATCCTACCATGTTACAACAACAACCTACAGTTGCTGCACCTGCCGCAAGGCCACCTAAGTTAAGGATTACACCAAGAGCCGCTGAACTGATTGGTAGTGTAAGAATCATACCCATTAGTACAGATACGATAATGCCCATTAAGAATGGTTGCTGTTCTGTACCCCAGTTGATCATCTCGCCAAGGGCAAGCATAAACTGAGAAATTGGTGGGCCCAAGATTAACCCTATTACTGAACCAGCCGCAATTGTCACGATTGGAGTTACTAGGATGTCTACCTTTGTCTTTCCTGATACTAAATTACCTAATTCGATAGCAACGTATGCCGCAAGAAAGGCACCTAAAGGTTCCCCCGGTCCTGCTAATACGATTGCTCCTTCAACTAATACAGCTCCTGCAAGAAGTTTGCTTGAAAAGGCACCAATCATACCTGCGATTGCCGCAGATACTACAACTAGCGGGCTACCTTTGAACTTACACGCAACGCCTACACCAATGCCTGCACCCGTTAAAGCTGCAGCCACCTTTCCTAGTAGGAAAATCATAGCGCCTACTTCCCCGCCAATTAAATTACCTACCTGCTGAATAATTGTTCCTACAATTAGTGTAGCAAATAGTCCTTGTGCCATACCTGTTAAACCATCGATAAAAATACGATTAAATAAATTTTTCATTTGTGCATCTCCTTAAAAACCACTAACTAAAACCTATTCCGGCATTTTTAAGCCGATAGCATGACTCACCGGCAGTGAAAATACCATTGCCTGCGCCTTGCTTTCAAGACCCGCTTTTTCCATAATGGCCTTCATAATATGGTTTCGTCCTTGCGCCGGAGTTACTAAAAGGTGTATTTCCTTTTCCTTTGCAATAGAGAAACCTAGGAACTTTTCTGTATTTTCTGCGCCAGTTCCACGCGCTTTTATAACTGTGCCGCCTTTGGCACCTGCGCCTCTAGCTGCATCCATTATCATGTCTGAATAGCCTTCATTGGCAATGACGAAAATCATTTCATGGTCAGTCTTAATTGCCATACGTTCCTCTCTTTCTACTTCGTCAGGCTTCTTCTCGTTCATATCAATCGCCTGACCTTCCATAATATACTGCAGGCATCTCTTCCCTCCCACACTATTCAGTGGAACAGATACCATAATCCCGTTACCAGGATAGTCAATATATAGTTTTCGTTTCGCACTCTTAATCAAAGGAGCAATCCCCGTATTTGTCACTACGCCAAATACAATGATTTTCTCACTCGGACTAAGATAGAGGTAGTCTAATACTTCTGGAGGAGCCGTTCCTTCCCCCATCAAAGCATAAGTTGTGGCTACGTTGTTGTCGTCAAAGATGGCAATGACTTTGTCAGATTTTTCTCTGTCGGTTATGGCCATAACTAAATGTAAACCTTCCATGTCTTGCCTCCTTTATACTTCAATAATATCTTCATCAGTGTATACACTGATATTTTCTTGCATCTTAAGCTTGATTGCAGCTTCTTTTTTGCTCTTAATCTTATGTACTACGCCTAGCACCTGAATGGTTATGAGGGGTGTCATAGCAACCATCGCAACTACACCGAAGGCATCTGTTACGATTCTATCAAGTCCACCAATAGACTCACACGCACCCATTGCAAATGGAAGCAAGAATGTTGCCGTCATCGGCCCTGAAGCCACACCACCAGAGTCAAAGGCGATGGCTGTAAAAATCTTAGGTGATATGAATGTAAGTCCTAATGCTATGGCATAGCCAGGCAGAAGGAAATACATTACAGATACCCCTGTAATCACTCTAATCATTGCAAGTGCTAGTGAGAATGCAACCCCAATAGAAAGGGATAATCCCATAGCTCTTGCTGGAATCGAGCCAGCAGTGATTGTTTCAACTTGCTTATTAAGCACGTGAACCGCAGGCTCTGCGTCTACGATAAAGTATCCAATCAGCATTGCTAATGGAATCAAAATCCAGTAATAATCTGCACTTCCTATCATCTTGCCTAAGTAGTTTCCCACTGGCATAAAGCCTACATTCACTCCCGTAAGGAATAGCACTAAGCCAACGTAAGTAAAGATTAAACCCACCGATATTCTCATCAAAGCTCTTTTGCCCAATTTAAACACAAAAAGGTTAAATAGGTAGAAAAATGCCACGATAGGAGTAAGTGCAAGCGCTACTTCATACATATAATGAGGGATTGCATCTAGGAAAAGTAAAATACTCTCTTTAGAAGTCTCCGTATATACGATTTCTACCGGCGTATAAGTGCCTTTCGCTGGATACGCAAGCCCTAAAACCAAGACCGCAATAATAGGACCGATAGATCCTAATGCTACAAGACCGAAACTATCATCTCCTGCGTGTCTGTCACTTCGGATAGAAGAAACCCCTACACCCAGTGCCATAATAAATGGAACCGTCATAGGCCCTGTGGTAACACCACCAGAGTCAAATGCTACAGCCCAAAAGTCCTTAGGAACTTGAGTTGCAAGTAGGAATGCACATGCATAAAACCCTAGTAATAACCATGATAGTCTAATACCTATCAATATACGAAGCATCGCAATTACTAGGAAAACACCAACGCCTAGGGCAACTGACCAAATAATTACCGCGTTAGGTATGGTTGGAACCTGGTTAGCAAGAACTTGCAAGTCCGGTTCCGAAATAGTAATTATTACACCAAGTAAGAAGCTGACTAGCACGATAACCCAAACCTTTTTAGATTTTGTTATACATGCCCCCACCTTGTTACCAATAGGCATCATGGCTGTATCAGCTCCGAGCGTAAAGAAAGCCATTCCTACTATTAGCATTGCTGCACCGAAAGAGAAGGATACGAGCATACTGTTTGAAATTGGAGTTATAGTAAAACAAAGAATCAGAACTATTGCTGTAATAGGGATTACAGACGTTGCCGCTTCTCTTAGTTTTTCTTCAAGCAAGCTCCTAGTCAAAACTCATTCTCCTTTCTTCATTCATTTTTAATTACATTATGTAATCTATAGAAATAGAGGTACTAATAAAGCTACCGATAATGATAATGCAAGTCCTGAGATGAATGAATATACGGCAACTGTGCCACTCGTTGAACGTTCAACAATTGGGAGGCATACATCCATGCCAGGCGCTCCAGGAAGCGCGATAGCTTCTACATATCCCACATATCTTGCTACAATCGGAACAAGTATAATAGAGAACACTTCTCTCATAACATTGTGCATGAAGGAAATCGCCCCTGCTGTCATATACCCAGCGTCCATTAGTATTCCGGCACCTAATGAGTACCAGCCAAAGCCACAGCCTATGGCTAAACTTTCTCCCATAGATACCGGTAAAAACACAGAACATACTACGGCGCCAACCATAGTACCGATTGCTATAGCAACTGGAATCGCAAGGATTCTTAATCCTGCATTTTTGAAGTTGTTAATCACCTGTCCCTCAAGGCCTAGGTCAAGCCCAACGAAGATAAGTAGTATGCATAAGCCCACTGTGATGCAAAGGGAAAGTCCTGCTTCAAAAGCGGCTTCATTTGTGAAGATCATTCCGCATACGAAGTGACCAACAATAATACCAACGATTACGCCACCTACGATAAGAAGAGTCATCTTGTCGATCTTGCCACCTTCCTGTTTTTCTTCTTTGTTGTCTTCTTTAGAAGCACCTGCTTTGCCTGATTTAACAACGAGTCCATATCTGTTCATCTTAAGCACCCTTCTCACGATGGATACCATAAGCGCTGACATAAACAAAATAACTAAAGTATAGATGGCAGAATATAGCCCATATGACCCAAGATTGCCAACAATCTGTTCGTTGGATCCAATACGAATTCCCATTATAAATACTAGGGCAATTACAGAGGCACTTTGAGCCGTTCCTACCCATTTAAGTTTATCTTTAACTTTGCGAAGAGGCACTCCTATAACATATCCTGCAACGCAAAAGCTTAAATACATTAAAACGTCTAACATTTATACCTCCAATAGTTTTTAATCTAGTTCGCCTTGTTTTTTTAGATATATCATAAATCCGACGCACATAATTATCTGTGCGAAGGTGGATGCTGGTGTACCCAAACCTATCAAAAATAGAGATGTGTTCTTAAGGCTGCTCATAAACAGCACTACAGGGACTCTCACCCCAAGGGCTCCTATGATTCCCTGGACCATTACGAAAATTGTTTTTCCTAATCCATTGAAGAATCCTACCATGCAGAACATTACTGCAACCAATAAGCAGTCAATTGCGTAAGCCTTTAAATAGTCATGGGCGGCATTAACTACGTCTGCATCGCTAGAGAAAATACTCGCTAGCAAATCGCCCTGTACAAAGGTAAATAGCCCTATAATGCATCCTACCGCAAAGGATGTTAGGATGCCGTACATAAGTGCTTTCTTCGCCCTTTCCGGCTTCTTTGCTCCCACATTTTGGGCTACAAAAGCGGCCATAGATTGCATGTATGCAGATGGCACTAACATGATAAATGCGCATACTTTTTCTGCCACACCAACACCAGCAGAAGACGTTACATCAATAGAGTTTGCAATGGCCTGAATGATCAAGAATGAGACCCCTACTAATAATTCTTGTAGGGCAATTGGAATTCCTAATCTCAATTCATGTTTTATTAAACCACCATCAAATCTAATGTAACTTCTATTAAAGTCAAAAGGTAACTTTCTTTTTGAGATAATCATCAATGAAATCACAACACTAGCTGCTTGCGAAACAACTGTTGCCAGTGCCGCACCCGCTGCACCCATTCCGAAGGCCGCAACGAAGATTAGATCTCCTACAATATTTAAAACACATGCAATGCATACTGTCATTAATGGCGTTTTAGAATCACCTATTCCTCTAAAAATAGCACCTAAAACGTTATAGGCTACAATAAATATTGATCCTAGACCACATATTCTCAAATAAATAACGGTCTCTCCGAAAGCTTTCTCAGGCGCATGCATTAGCATTGCTAGCATTTTTGTACCTAAAACTATTACGATAGTCATAATTGCTGCACAAATGGCAAATAGATATATGCCTGATCCTATAACCTTTCCTGCAGCTTCTGCTTTCTTTTCTCCTATTCTTTGAGCTACTAAAACCGTAATACCCATTGCAAGACCTGTTACAATCATTGTGATTGTATGCATCAGCGTGCTGCCCGTGGCAACACCTGATACATCCGTAGTCTCGGCAAACTGACCTACAATCAAAAGGTCTACACCGCCGTAAAGGGACTGCAAAAACAACGCAGCCAATACTGGCAATGCAAATTTTATTAATGAACTTAAAATATTACCTTCGACAATATTGTTCTGTTTTGACATTTTATGCCTCGCCGATATACTCGTCGTAAGTGCAAAGTCTATCAGTTAATGTTCCGTCTGGAGCAAATTCCATAATTCTGTTTGCGATAGTCTGAATAAATTCATGGTCATGGGATGCAAATAGGATATTACCCTTAAATGCGATTAGACCGTCGTTTACTGCTGTGATGGATTCAAGGTCAAGGTGGTTAGTTGGCTGGTCCATTACTAACATATTGGATCCGTAAAGCATCATTCTTGAAAGCATACAACGAACCTTTTCGCCACCGGAAAGCACCTGAACTTCCTTGTATACGTCGTCTCCGGAGAATAACATTCTGCCAAGGAATCCTCTCATAAATGTTTCTGTAGTTTCCTTAGTGTACTGACCAAGCCATTCTACAAGGTTCATTGTACAACCGTTGAAGAATGCGGAGTTATCCATTGGGAAGTAGGATGTAGAAATAGTGATACCCCACTTGTATGAACCTTCGTCCGGTTCCATTTCGCCCATAATAATCTTGAATAAAGTTGTGTTTGCAATTTCGTTTTCTCCAACGAAAGCAATCTTATCGTCTTTGTTAACTCTGAATGATACGTTATCAAGAACCTTAACGCCATCGATTGTCTTGGAAAGGTTTTCTACAATTAAGATTTCCTTACCCGGTTCTCTGTCCATTGTGAATCCAACGAACGGATATCTTCTTGATGATGCCGGCATTTCTTCTACTGTTAACTTATCTAATAACTTACGACGGCTTGTTGCCTGCTTAGCTTTAGACTTATTAGCAGAGAATCGCTGAATAAATGCCTGTAATTCCTTAATCTTATCTGCATTCTTCTTGTTCTGGTCCTTAATCATCTTCTGGATTAACTGTGAAGATTCATACCAGAATTCGTAGTTACCTACATACATCTTAATTTTACCATAGTCAACGTCTACGATGTTTGTACAAACTGTGTTAAGGAAATGTCTGTCATGGGATACTACGATAACTGTTCCGTCGTAGTCCATTAAGAATTCTTCTAGCCACTCGATAGCCTTAACATCAAGGTGGTTAGTAGGTTCGTCTAGAAGGATAATTCCAGGATGTCCGAATAAAGCCTGAGCTAGTAATACCTTAACCTTTTCCTTACCAGTTAGGCTAGACATCTGGCTGTATAGGATATCGTTGGAAAGGCCAAGGCCCTGAATTAATCTGCTTACATCGGATTCTGCTTCCCATCCATCCATCTCTGCGAATTCCGCTTCAAGTTCAGCTGCACGAATTCCGTCTTCATCTGTAAATTCTTCCTTCATGTAGATAGCATCCTTTTCCTGCATTACCTCATAAAGTCTTTCGTTGCCCTTAATAACTGTGTCTAAAACTGTAAACTCATCGTACGCGAAGTGGTCCTGCTTAAGAACGGACATACGAACACCCGGTTTGATGGAAACGTTACCTGTTGTTGGATCTAGGTCTCCAGATAAGATTCTTAAGAAAGTTGACTTACCTGCGCCGTTTGCACCGATGATACCGTAGCAGTTACCAGGCGTAAATCTTAAATCTACGTCCTTGAAAAGACTCTGTCCACTGAAATTTACACTTACATTTGTTACTGTTATCACTTATATATACTCCTTTAAATTAAAAATTTACATTATTTATCAACTTTATATTATACCTTAAAAACCCCTTTGTTTTCAATGGTTTTAGGCAATTTGCTGATTCTTGGAAGTAACAAAATTCCTTTTTATGGCAATAAAAAATGGTTGACTCAAATGAATCAACCATTTTTGAATATGCAAGTTTTGATTAACCGAACATTCCTAGTCCGAAGAATCCATCAAGCTGTCCTAATAGAACGATTACCATCATGATTGGAGCTACGAACTTAATGCAGAATTCATAGAACTTCTGAGTTCTGAACTTGTTACCGTTAAGAGTAACTTCTTCCTTAACAAGTTCTGTAGGAATAATGATAGCACAGTAGCAAGCACCTAGTGGCATTAAGATACCTTCAGCGATTAAGTCGATAGCGTCAAGCCAGCAACCCTGACCGAAGAACTGAGGGAATCCATTTGCACCAAGACCATCAATGGATACTAAAGATGCTGTGATAGCGATGGATACGCCAAGAGCAACTACGATCTTGTTTCTGTTTGGAGATTTGCCCTTTTCGATTGCCTTGTCCATTGCAACTGCTGTTAAACCCTCTAATAATGAGATAGAAGAAGTAATAGCTGCGATGAATACTAAAGCATAAAGAACGAATCCGAATAAAGGACCAAATCCACCCATGGACTGGAATACAGTCTGTAATGTAACGAATAATAGACCAGGACCAGCACCAGGTTCTAAACCAGCAGCGAATACTGCAGGCATAGTAGCAAGACCAGCCATGATAGCTACTAATGTATCAGCAAATGGAATTACTAATGCAGATCTTTCTAAGTTCTGTTCCTTAGGTAAGTATGAACCGTATGCTACCATGATGGACATACCTAGTGATAATGAGAAGAACATCTGACCACCAGCTACAGCTAGTACGCTGATCCAACCTGTTCCTGCGAATGCTGACCAGTCAGGCTTGAACATGAATTCTAAACCAGCTGCTGCGCCAGGAAGAGTTACGGATCTGATGATTACTACTACTAGCATTACGAATAATGCAGGCATAGCGATGGATGTGAACTTTTCGATACCGCCAGATACACCAGCTCTAACGATTACAACTGTTAATACTACGAAGATTAAGGAGTAGATAACAGTTTCAGTCATATTAGTAGTGAATGTTCCGAAGAAGTCGCCAGAAGACATATCACCAATACCCCAGCTTGCGCCGAAGAAGTCGCCTAAGTTAGCAACTGCGTACTTGATACAATATCCACCAAGCATGGAGTAGAAGGATAAGATTAACCAAGGAGCGATTGCGCCCATCCAACCGATGAATGCATACTTCTTAGATAATGCTTCATAAGCACCTACAACACCCTTGCCTGTCTTTCTACCAAGAGCAAGTTCGGATACTAGAATTACGTAACCTACGAATACAACTAGTACTAAATAAAGTAATAAGAAAGCGAAACCACCGTTTGCGCCCATCTTATAAGGGAATCCCCATAAGTTACCAAGACCAACTGCGGAACCAACTGCAGCCATTAAGAAACCGAAGTTTGAACCGAACTGACCTTTTTGGTTATTAAGGTTATTCTGTTCCATAATAATAAGTCCTCCAAATATGTATTTTAAGCCGTTTTTTAAGCTTATGTCAGTAATATATCTACTTTAACAAAACACGAGAATTTTGTCAATAGGATAATTTTTCTGTGAATTTTTTGTGATTTTACAACAAAAACTTTCATGCAAAAAAATTCTTAAAAAATATTTTTTCCACCTTTTATTTAGTTGTGCTATAATATAATGTTGTAATAAATTTCTAGAACAGAGGTAATATTATGTCTATTCA
>JAFYLX010000034.1 GCA_017556895.1 Bacillota bacterium
GGTATATAAAATACAGATTTTCTTTTTCATATGTATCTCCTGTATATTTAATCTAATTATATTCTACCACAAAGGTTAGGAATGGTACAAGTTTTCCCTTTTTTGTACCAAATGGACTTGAGAAAAAAAACAAAATTATGTATTATATAGATAACTATAGGCTTACAATGGGAACGTGTTGTAAGGCGCAAAAAGGAGAGTTGTAAAATGAAAGAAAGATACCCAAAATTAGAAATAAATTTAGACCATCTGCATCATAATATGGCTAGAATCGTAGAAAAATGTGGTAGCCATGGTATCCAGGTAGCAGGTGTAATTAAAGGTGTTAACGGCCTTACAGAGGTTGCTAAAACATTTGACCATGCGGGCGCTGCTTTTATTGCGTCTTCAAGACTTGAACAGCTTCAGGATGCGAAGGACGCAGGCATCGAAAAGAAGATGATGCTTATCAGAATTCCGATGATCAGCGAAGCTCATGATGTAGTAAATATTGCGGACATCAGTTTAAACAGTGAACTTGAAGTAATCAAGGCCTTAAACGAAGCTGCTAGAATCGAAGGCAAACTTCACAAGGTTATCCTTATGGCAGACGTAGGTGACCTTAGAGAAGGTTGGTGGGATAAGGACGAACTAGTTGACGTTGCAGAATACATCGAAAACAAGATGATTAACATTCAGCTTGTAGGCGTAGGCTTCAATGTAGGTTGCTATGGTTCAACAATGCCTACGGTTGAAAAGCTAAATGAATTAATCGAAATTGCAGAAAGAATCGAAGCTAGAATCGGAAGAGAGCTTGAATATATTTCCGGTGGTGCTACAAGCACGCTTCTAAGAAGTTGGGACGGAAATATTCCTGAAAGGATTAACCTTCTTAGAATTGGTGAAGGCGTGCTTCAGGCTAGAGACCTTGATGTTTTTTACGGATATGATATGTCAGAGCTATATCAGGATGTTTTCCGATTAAAAGCAGAAGTAATCGAGGTTAAAGACAAGCCTACTTTCCCTGTTGGAGAAATTGGTGTGGATGCCTTTGGTCACTGCCCAGTCTATGTGGATAGGGGCATCAGAAAGAGAGCGCTTCTTGGTATGGGCAAGGTGGACTACGGTGATCCAGGCGAGCTATTGATTATGGAAGAAGGTATTGAAATCGTTGGTGCAGCCAGTGACCACACAATTATTGATGTTGAAGACGCTGCTAAGGACTGGAAAGTCGGTGACATTATGACATTTGATGTATGTTACGCTACAGCCGTTTTCTTAACAGCTAGTAAAAATGTTGTAATTGAATACGTATAATAAGGATAAAACGCTCAAAATAGCCATTTTTAGAGGGCGAGCGTTGACAAATCCCATTAAAAAATAGTATAATATTTGGCACGACTAAATCGAAGTCGAAAGGAGTATTTAAATAATGTCAGAAGAAATTTTATTAACCCAGGAAGGTTATGACAAAATAGTTGCAGAGCACGAGGAACTAGTTGCAGTAAAGAGAAAGGAAATTTCCGAAAGATTAAAGGAAGCTATCTCCTACGGAGACCTTTCCGAAAACGCAGAATACGATGCAGCAAAGAACGAACATGCTGAACTTGAAGAAAGAATTCTTAAGTTAGAAAATATGATTCGTAAGGCTACTATCATCAACGAAGAAGAAATGTCATCCGACAGAGTAAGAGTAGGTCTTACAGTAAAGGTTTTAGATGTTGAAGAAAACGAAGAAATGGAATTCACAATCGTTGGTTCAACAGAAGCAGATCCGTTTGAAGGCAAAATTTCCAATGAATCTGAAGTAGGCAAGAATCTTTTAGGCAAGCAGAAGGGCGACACAGTACAGATCGTGGTACCAGACGGTTTATTAACTTACAAAGTTTTAGATATTACTAAATAGTAGTTGTTAGTTTGCGAGAGAGGATTAAAAAATCATGAGCATGGAAGAAACAAGAGTAGAAGTTAATCCTGAAGTACAGGAAGAAACTTCTGAAGAAAATTTAAACGAATTAAGAAAGATTAGAAGAGAGAAGCTAAAGGCTCTTCAGGAAGCTGGCAGAAATCCATTCTTAATTGAAGACTGGGATGTAACTGCACACAGCATGGACATCAAAGATAACTTTGATGCTATGGAAGACCAGGAAGTTTCTTGTGCTGGTAGAATCATGGCTTTCAGAAACATGGGTAAGGCATCCTTTATCGATATTCAGGATAAGCAGGGCAGAATCCAGTGTTATGTTAGAAAAGATGAAATCGGCGAAGAAGAATACAAGTGGTTCAAGACTTACGATATCGGTGATATTGTAGGCGTTGAAGGTACAGTATTTAGAACTAAGCACGGTGAAGTTTCCATCAAGGCAGAGAAGGTAGTTCTATTAACTAAGTCTCTTCAGATGCTACCAGATAAGTGGCATGGTCTTAAGGATACAGACCTAAGATACAGACAGAGATATATCGACTTAATCGTAAATCCTGAAGTTAAGAATACATTCGTTAAAAGAGCTAGAATCATCAAGGAAATCAAGAGAGTACTTGAAGAAGACTATGGCTATTTAGAAGTAGATACACCAGTATTAACAACAATCGCTGGTGGTGCTAACGCAAGACCTTTCAACACTCATCACAACACATTAGATATCGATATGAAGATGAGAATCTCCAACGAATTATACCTAAAGAGACTAATCGTTGGTGGTCTTGACAGAGTATACGAAATGGGTAAGATGTTCCGTAACGAAGGTATGGACAGAAACCACAACCCAGAATTCACATCAATGGAATGCTACATGGCATACGGCGATATGGAAGATACAATGGATGTTACAGAACAGGTAGTTTACAAGGCTGCTATGGCTGTAAACGGAACTCCAATCATCACTTACCAGGGTAAGCAGTTCGACGTAACTCCACCTTGGAGAAGATTAGACATGACAGATGCTGTTAAGGAAATCACTGGCGTTGACTTCCACAAGATCGACACAGATGAAGAAGCAAGAGCAGCAGCTATCGCATACGGTATGGATGCAGAAGAAGTTAAGGATATGACTCGTGGTAAGCTTATCGCAGAAATGTTCGAAGAATACTGTGAAGACGTTCCTGGATTCTTAGATGGTCCGGTATTCGTAGTTGGTCACCCTGTAGAAGTTTCTCCACTTGCTAAGAGAGACCCTAAGGACCCTAGAATCACTAGAAGATTCGAAGGTTACATCAACGGTTGGGAAATCTGTAACGCGTTCTCCGAGTTAAATGACCCAATCGACCAGTTCGAAAGATTCACAGAACAGCAGAAGCAGTTAGACTGCGGTGCTGATGATGAAGCTCATCCAATGGATATGGACTTCGTAAACGCTTTAGAAGTTGGTCTTCCTCCAACAGGCGGTCTTGGTATCGGTATCGACAGAGTTATCATGTTAATCTGTGATGCTCCAAGCATTAGAGATATCATCTTATTCCCAACAATGAAGCCACTAGAATCTGAAAAGAGAAAGGCTCCTGTGTTAGAAGAAGAAAAAGTTGACCTTTCAACTATCGACTTCTCTAAGGTAGAAATCGAACCTTTATTTGAAGAATTCGTAGACTTTGAAACATTCTCCAAGTCTGACTTCAGAGCAGTAAAGGTAAAGGAATGCGTAGCAGTTCCTAAGTCAGCTAAGCTTCTTAAGTTTACATTAGACGATGGTACAGACACTGAACGCGTGATTTTAAGCGGTATTCACCCTTACTATGAACCAGAAGAACTAATCGGCAAGACTCTAGTTGCTATCACAAACTTACCACCAAGAAAGATGATGGGTATCGAATCTAACGGTATGTTATTATCCGCTATCCACCAGGAAGAAGGCGAAGAAAAGCTTAACCTATTAATGGTTAGCCCAAGAATCCCTGCAGGTGCTAAGTTATATTAATAGCAAATCTAAAAAGATAAATATAGGCTTTGCATAGGTAGAAAGAGACCGAGAAGGCAGAAATGCTTTTATTGGTCTCTTTTTTGTGGTAAAATAGACAACAATTTTAAGGAGTTAAATTTATGATAGAAAAAGAAACGAAGTCACGTTTTTTCAAAACCACAACGCTGCCGATTGTCGGGGTGATAATACTACTGCTATTAGCCGTTCTTTTGCTATGGCACGGCAATGTGAACAGTATGCAAGCAGCCAATGCTTTGGTGGCGCAAGTATATTTTGACGGTGAGTACCGTATTGCCGACGGTGAGTGGCAGAAAATCGTAAAAGGGGAACACATTTCTTCTACTGAGGGAGATGTGACTTTGCGAGGCAATTTTCACATGAAGGCGCCTGACGGTGAGTATGTTGGTATTTATAGCGACAGCATTCCGATTGCGCTCTATACAGATCACATTAACTTGACATTTTATGAGGGCCAAAATGAGCCTTATATAATGGATGTGGAAAATCCTCTGTACGGAGACTCTGCTTGCCACGAGGATTGGGTGGCTTATGCGCTTACAAGTGGAAGCGAAGAACCAATAGAAATTCTAGTTCATAATCCTCATAGCTTTGGCAACGAAACTGCTATAGACGAGATGCTGTCGAATACAGCTTTATGGACAGATATTGAGTTCGAAAAAGGCATTTTAGAAAGCGGGAAAACCCAAAGAGAAACTGGTCAGCTATTTGAAATTGTTTCCTTCATTGTATTGGGAACGGCCCTTTTCTCAACGCTGATACATATAAAGAATAGTAAAACTATGTGGCTGTTCGGCATTGTAATTTTATTTGCCGGTACATACCTATCATATAGCGCAAAGGGAGTTTCATTCTGGAAAGAATCCGTTGTATCGAATACGACGATTTTGGGCTGTTCAATGATATTCTATATGTTTTTCCTTTCCGTAACTATTGTCCACTTTTTGAAAAATACGAAAAAAATCGGTAGAATTACGGTATCTTTGCTGGGAGTATTCAACGCAGGCCTCATTGTGTTGCCGATTTTAACGGATATACTCTTTTATGACACTTGGCAGTTTTGGGCTACTGTTCAAATACTTGCAAACATAGTTTTGATTGGTTGTCTTGCAGGGGAGTTCTTTATTACAAAAGGAAAAGAACGTTGGCTTTATATAGGGTCGACTTTGCCACTAATTTCCTTTGCCGTTGACGTTATCATGACAGATCTAGGACTATGGAAAGGCTGAGTTTCATCCCAATATGTTTTCGTTGTATTCCTTGTTGTCGTGATGATTACGGTTCTTAAAGTTATACCAAGTGGCATTAACACTATTTCAAGAGCTAAAGAATTGGAGACGGAAAAAATCATGTTGGACGCTCAGCTTACTGAAAGCAGAATTTCAACCATGATGAGCCAAATTCGTCCACACTTTATCTATAACACCTTAGGGAGCATTGAGCAGCTTTGCAGCATTGATCCTCCAAAGGCCGGAGAACTGGTTCATAACTTTGCGAAGTACTTGCGTGGCAATTTCGGAGAATTAGACAATCCTAGGCCGATTTTAATGTCGCAGGAGATGGAGCACGTGCGCCATTACGTCAGCATTGAAAATGTCCGTTTTCCTGATATGACATTTTTGTTCGAGATGAATTCAAATGATTTCCATATTCCTGCACTTACAATTCAGCCTGTGGTGGAAAATGCCATAAAGCACGGCTTGATGAAATTGCCTAAGGGTGGAACGATCCGCGTAGCCTCCTATGAAACGGAGACTCATTACTGCGTGTCCGTAGAGGATGACGGTGTAGGCTTTGATACCGGCGAATTATTAGATAACAGAAAGCATGTAGGAATCCGTAATATTCGTGAAAGATTAAGAGTGATGGTAAATGGTACTCTTGAAATTCAAAGTACTGAAGGTATAGGCACAACAGTTTTAATCAAAATTCCCAAGGAGGTAAAGCAATGATTGCGATAGCAGTTGATGATGAAATATTGATGCTTGGTGCTCTAGCAACTGCAATCAAAGCATCCCCAGACATCTCTGAAGTCTTTCAGTTTTCTAATTGTGATGAAGCTCTTGACTTTGTAAGAGAAAATTCGGCAGATGTTGCCTTTTTGGATATAAATATGCGTGGAATGGGTGGCCTTGCACTTGCAGAGAAAATAATAGGTCTTTGCCCGGATTGTAAAATTGTATTCTGTACTGGTTATGAGGAGTATGCAATCCCAGCATTTAAGCTTCATGCCTCTGGATATTTAATGAAGCCTGTGTCAGCAAAAGACATACAGGCTGAGATTGATAACATAAAAGGAATTAGACAAAGCCAAAAACCGCTTACGGTAAAATGTTTTGGCACTTTTGAGGTCTATGCAAGAGGTAAAAAACTTACCTTTAAGCGTTCAAAAACCAAAGAACTGTTTGCATTTTTGGTGGATAGAAATGGTTCAGGAGTTATGATTGCGGAGATAGGTGTTGCGCTTTGGGGTAATGATGAACATCAAAAGAACCAAAATTATATACACCAATTATTCCGAGATTTGCGTCACTCCCTTGAAGATGTGGGCGCGGAAGAAGTTTTTGAGAGAAACAATTATTTGTACTCTCTTAATACTGAAAAACTTGATTGCGACTATTACACATACCTAAAAACCGGAAAACCCGAGTTCCGTGGTGAATATATGTCCCAGTATAGTTGGGCAGAAGAAACCTGCGGATTACTATGGGAAAAAGAGCATAATAACTAGCTTAGCGAAAGCCGTCGAAAAGACGGCTTTTTTTGCTTTTTGTAAGAAGTTTGTCACACCTTGGAGAATATAATAAGAAAGATAAAATAGACTAATTATACTCATTTTCCATAATGAGTAATATCGACTTCCTTCGAAAGGAAAATATTTATGGTTAGTAAAGAGCTAAGAAAATTAAATAGACGTGAGCTTGTTGACGTTATCTATCAGTTAAAGAAAAACGAAGAGCAGATGCAGGAGAAAATCGATGCTTTAGAAGCGGAGTTAGAAGAACGACGAATTCACCTTTCTGAAGTGGGGTCCATAGCGGAAGCAACGACAAGTATTACAGGCATTTTTTCCGTAGCTCAATCTACGGCAGACTTGTATTTGCATGAGATTTCTTCCATGAAGGAGGATGCTCAAAGGGAATATGAAAAGCTGATTGAGGAAGCCGAGAAAAAAGTTGAAGCCATCATGATTGATGTAAAAAAACGGTATGACACTTTAGCCTCTCGTTATAAAAATGACTATAAAAAATGGCAACAACTTCAAGATGAGATTCGCAAATTAGAATTTCAAAAGGAACAAAAGTTAAGCGAGGAATAAGATATGTTTAAACGTTCGAAAAAGGAAATATCGATTCCTTCTCTCGCAGAAATTCAAACCGAGCGTAAACGAATACGAAAAAATGATTATTATAAGCAGGCTCTTCGTGGTACGGTGTCCGTTTTGGTGGTTGACAGTCCACGAGTATAGAATGAGAAAAGAAACATATCCCTTGCAAAATCCAACGATGGTTGCAATGACAGCTCAAGGCTCTTA
>JAFYLX010000035.1 GCA_017556895.1 Bacillota bacterium
CATAACGATTCACACACTTGCAGTAAAAAGGGCATCAAGAATGATTGAGCACGACGAAAACTACCATTATCGTCATGCCGAAACGGTAAAACAGATGCTTGATGTTGCAAAGGATTTACTTAAAGAAGAGGGCTATAGACCATATTACTTGTATAGACAAAAACATATGGCTGGAGCACAAGAAAACGTTGGTTATTGCAAAGGTGATACACCTTGTATATATAACATCCGAATCATGGAAGAAAAACAAAGCATATTAGCTTTGGGCGCGGGCGGAATCAGTAAAAAATTCTACCCTGATGAAAACAGACTTGAAAGAGTTCCAAATGTATCAAACTATGAAATTTACATTGAAAGACTCGATGAGATGATAGAAAGAAAACGAAAAAACTTTTTTGAGGAGGTATAACAGTGGCAAATATCGCACCTAAGGGAACTAAAGACTTGCTACCTAGCCAGGTACACAAATGGCACTACTTAGAAGGAAAATTTGCAGAAATTTGCAAGAAGTACGGATTTAAGGAAATCAGAACTCCAATGTTTGAACACACTGAAGTATTCGCAAGAGGTATCGGTGACACTACTGACGTAGTTCAGAAAGAAATGTATACTTTCAACGACCACGGTAACAGAAGCATCACTCTTAAACCAGAAGGTACTTCCGGTGCAGTAAGAGCATTTATCGAACATAGACAGTATGCTGAAGTTCAGCCTACAAAATACTACTATGTTACTGACTGTTTTAGATATGAAAAACCACAGTCAGGTCGTCTAAGACATTTCCACCAGTTCGGTGTTGAAGTATTCGGTACACCAAACATGCTTGCAGATGCAGAAGTTATCGCTATCGGACACGACTTCTTAACAGAACTTGGTATCAAAGACTTAGAATTAAGAATTAACAGTGTTGGTTGCCCAGCATGTAGAAAGAAGCACAGAGAAGCATTAAAGGCTTTCTTACAGCCTCATTACGATGAACTTTGCGGCACTTGTAAGACTAGATTCGATAAGAACCCAATGAGAATTATCGACTGTAAATCTGAAATCTGCCATGAAATCGTAAAAGATGCTCCTAGAATGCTTGAATACTTATGTGATGACTGTAAGAATGCGTTTGAAGACGTACAGGCAAACTTAAAGGCACTTGAAATTCCATTCGAAGTTGACCCAGATATCGTTAGAGGTCTTGATTACTATACAAAGACTGCATTCGAATTCGTTACAACTAAGATTGGGGCTCAGGGAACTGTTTGCGGCGGTGGTAGATATGACCACTTAATCGAAGAGTTAGGCGGACCTCCAATTCCAGGTGTTGGCTGGGGTATGGGTATCGAAAGAGTAATCATGCTAATGGAAGCTAACGAAGTTGAATTCCCAGCTGAAGATAGAGTAGATGCATTTATCGCAGTAATGGGAGATGAAGCTAAGAGATTCGGTCTAAAGCTTTGCAGAGACCTAAGAAAGAAGGGTCTTATCGCAGAAATGGATACTTTAGCTAGAAATATTAAGGGCCAGTTCAAATATGCAGGCAGACTTAATGCTAAATATACTTTAGTAATCGGTGAAGACGAACTTGCTAAAGGCGTTGTATCTCTAAAGGATATGGATAAATCTGAACAGAGAGAAATTAGAATCGAAAACATTTTTGAAGAAATTACAAAATAGTAGGAGAATATTACTAATGAGCAATTTATTAAAGAGAACTCACATGTGCGGAACTCTTAACATGGACAATGTTGAACAGGAAGTAGTTCTAAACGGTTGGGTTGCAAAGAGAAGAAATCTTGGTGGTCTAATCTTCGTAGACCTAAGAGACAAGACTGGTATCGTTCAGGTTACATTTGATGATACTATCCCACAGGAAGTATTCGACAAGGCAGACTCCCTTCGTGGTGAATACGTAATCGGTGTTAAGGGTATCGTTAAGGAAAGAAGCGCTAAGAACCCTAACATTTCTACAGGTGACATCGAAGTTTTTGCTAAAGACATCGTTGTTTATGCAGAAGCTGAAACACCTCCAATCTACATCAAAGATGATGACAATGTAGATGATAACTTAAGACTAAAGTATAGATACTTAGACTTAAGAAAGGTAAAAATGCAGAGAAACTTAACTTTCCGTCATAAGGTTGTTAAGGTTACTAGAGACTACTTTGATGAAAACGGTTTCACAGAAGTTGAAACTCCAATGCTAATCAAGTCAACTCCAGAAGGTGCTAGAGACTATATCGTACCATCCAGAGTTCATCAGGGTTCATTCTATGCATTACCACAGTCACCACAGTTATTTAAGCAGTTATTAATGGTTGGTGGTACTGACAGATATATGCAGATCGTTAAGTGCTTCAGAGACGAAGACTTAAGAGCTGACAGACAGCCTGAATTCACACAGATCGACCTTGAAATGTCCTTCGTTGACATGGATGATGTTATCGCAATGCAGGAAGGCTTCCTAAAGAGAGTATTCAAGGATGTTATGAACATTGATATTCCAACACCTTTCCCTAGACTAACTTGGGATGAAGCTATGGAAAGATACGGTTCTGACAAGCCAGATACTAGATTCGGTTTCGAACTTAAGAAGTTAAACGATATCGTTAACGGCTGCGACTTCAAAGTATTTACAGATGCTCTAGAAGCAGGCGGTGACGTAAGAGGTATCTGCATTGATGGCGGTAGCGACAAGTTCTCCAGAAAGGATATCGATAAGCTAACAAATGAAACTAAGGCATATGGTGCTAAGGGTCTAGTTTGGATCAGAGTTAACGAAGGCGAATACGCATCTTCAGTTAACAAGTTCTTCACTCAGGAACAGCTTGCTGAAATCGCTGGCGTATTCGATGCTAAGGTTGGCGACTTAATCTTTATCTGCTCCGATAAAGCTAAGGTTGTATTCGACAGCTTAGGTTTCTTAAGAAGAGAAATCGCAAAGAGAATGGGATTATTAGATGATTCTCAGTACAACTTACTATGGGTTGTTGACTTCCCATTATTCGAAAAGGATGACGAAACAGGCGAATTACACGCAATGCACCATCCATTCACATCCCCTAAGATTGACCAGCTTCACTTATTAGATACAAACCCTGAAGCTGTTAAGGCTAACGCTTATGACATCGTATTAAACGGTGTTGAACTAGGTGGTGGTTCCATCAGAATCCACGACAAGGACGTTCAGGCTAAGATGTTCGAAGTACTTGGTCTAACTAAGGAAGAATGTGACGAAAAATTCGGTTTCTTAATCGAAGCTTTCAAGTACGGCGTTCCACCTCATGGCGGTTTAGCATACGGTCTAGACAGACTAGTAATGCTATTATTAGGCGAATCATCCATTAGAGAAGTAATGGCATTCCCTAAGAACCAGAACGCTCAGTGCTTAGTTTCTGAAGCTCCAGCTCCAGTAGATGCTATTCAGCTTGAAGAATTAGGAATCGAAACAAAATAGGAGATATAAATGTCAAAGGTATGTATTAACTGCGGCAGAGAAATGTCCAGACTTGACAAATCAATAAAACTCGTATTTGCAGAAACTCATCTATGTAGAAACTGCGACGACGAAGCATCCGATATGCTAGATTATTTAACTATTGCAG
>JAFYLX010000036.1 GCA_017556895.1 Bacillota bacterium
AATGGGTTTGTGGCACTTACTCCAAACGGTTATATCTATACTATTTTGAATACTATTGTAATCGTTGTAAGCCTATACTATAACTTTCAGTTATTCACAAATCTTGCTTCAATAGCAGAGAAATATTTCTGTAAACAAAAAGATGGTCTATTAATACTAAGAACAGTTTATACAATACTTTTAACAACGGTATCTGTGCTTGGTGTTATTAGGATAAATGAAGATATAATGTCAATCATATCACTCGGATTAATAGCAGTAACTGTAGTTGTTATAATTTCAACGAGTGCGGTATTGTTTGGGTTGAAAAATTCAATATTAAAAGAGCAGCTTTAGCTGCTCTTTTTACATTGTGATTTAATCTTCTTGATACTTCTCCGTTTTTAACTGTATAAGGAACAATCGGGAGAACGATTCTCAAAATTTTCTCCTATTTTAATATATTAATCCTCCTAGGGAGAAAACATAAGAAATATTTATGATAATAAGCCTAGTATGTGCAATAATAACAAGCTATATACGTTGTTATTCTCCGATTTCGTTGACTCAGCCTTGAGTGGGAGAAAGGTGGTCAGAAAAATTCAACTTTTTCTCCGTGAAACCTTTTGTAAAAAGCAACTAGGAGAAAATACTGGGAATATAGACAAAAAAAGATCCCCTGAGTTAGGGGACCTTACAAATATAAACATATTAATACTGCTTTACGTCTAACGCTTCAACTAATCTTAAATCGCTATGCTTATCCTGGAAGTAGTTTAGTGTGAACTGGTTAGGGAATAGGATAATAGGTCTCTGGAAGTGGTCAAATACTAACATTGTTCTGGAGTCCATCTTGTCCTTTAACTTTTCGATACCTGCAGCATCTTCAGGGTCCATATCAACCCATCTAGCAACTGAGTAGTCGATTCTATCCATTCTGATGTCAGCGTTATATTCGTTCTTAAGTCTATATTCGAATACTTCGAACTGTAACTGACCAACAGCACCGATAACTACTTCGTTGTACTGATTTCTGTAAACCTGAATAGCACCTTCCTGAGCAAGCTGGTCTACACCTTTCTGGAACTGCTTTGCCTTCATAGAGTTCTTAGGGAAAACCATAGCAAATAGTTCAGGTGGGAAAGTAGGTAATGGTTCGAAGAATAGAGGTTCTTTAGTTGTAGTTAAAGTATCACCAATCTGATAGTTACCAGTATCGTAGATACCGATGATATCACCAGCGATCGCTTCTTCAACATTTTCTCTTTCGTTAGCCATCATCATAGTAGACTGAGCAAGCTTCATTTCTTTACCTGTTCTGGATAAAGTAACGCTCATACCTCTCTTGAAAGTACCGGAGCAGATACGGAAGAATGCAAGTCTATCTCTATGTGCAGGGTTCATGTTTGCCTGAATCTTAAAAATAAATCCACTGAACTGTTCGTCTTCTGGATTAACTTCACCAGTTGTTGTCTTTCTAGCTCCAGGAGCAGGAGAGATTTCAAGGAAGTGGTGAAGGAATGGAATTGTACCAAAGTCAGCAAGTGCTGAACCGAAGAAAACAGGGGAAAGCTTCCCGGAAAGAATCATATCCATATCAAAGTCGTTACCTGCACCCTGGATTAATTCGATGTTATCTCTTAAGTCGGAAAGGTTGTATCCAGCGATTTCGCCTTCAAGTTCTGGACCGAATACGCCTTCTTCACCAAGCTGAATAGTCTTGCCAGCTTTATATAAATGTACTTCGTTTTTTACGATGTCGTAGATACCTTCAAAGTTTAATCCGCTACCGATTGGCCAAGTTACTGGAACAGAAGGTAGTCCTAATACGTCTTCTAATTCCTGAACTAGGTCGAATGGATCCTTAGTTTCACGGTCTAACTTATTGATGAAAGTAAAGATAGGAATACCTCTCATGCTACAAACCTTGAATAACTTCTTAGTCTGTGCTTCGATACCCTTAGCGCCGTCGATTACCATTACAGCGGAGTCAACGGAAGTTAAGATTCTATAAGTATCTTCACCGAAGTCGTTATGACCTGGAGTATCCATGATAGAGATAATCTTGTTATCGTATTCAAATTGCATTACGGAAGAAGTAACGGAGATACCTCTCTGTTTTTCGATTTCCATCCAGTCGGAAGTAGCGAACTTGGAGTTTCTTCTAGCCTTAACAGTACCGGCTTCACGAATAGCACCACCATGTAATAATAGCTTTTCTGTTAAAGTAGTCTTACCAGCATCGGGGTGGGAGATGATACCGAATATTCTTCTTCTCTGAATTTCTTCAATTCTGTTTGCCATTAATATTTTCCTTTCAAATAACTTTATATAAATAATTGAGTATTAACTTTCAAAATTGCATCAAATATTATACACATAAATATTGAATTTGTAAATGATATAATGTATAATTACATGGTTTGTTATGAAATCTAGGCAGCATAGGGCTGCTTTTTGTATAGAATCAATTATTAGGAGGTATAAATGGAACAAAAACACGCGTTACACGAAAACAAAATGGGCACTATGCCAATTCCTAAATTGCTTATGAACATGGCTTGGCCAGCAATTTTATCAATGACAATCAGTGCTTTATATAACATTGTAGATAGTATTTTCGTTGCACAGATTGGCGAAGATGCTCTTACAGGTGTTTCAATTGCAAACCCAGTACAGATGCTGATCATTGCTGTATCTGTAGGTAGTGGTGTTGGTATCAACTCACTTATTGCTAGAAGACTAGGTGCAAAGAATCAGAAGGAAGCTGACAAGGCTGCCAGCACAAGTATCAGAATTGCAATATTCAACTATTTATTATTCCTATTTATTGGTATTTTCTTAGTTGGACCATTCGTATCAGGTTATGCAGAAAAGGGTACTGATATCTACGACAGCGCATTCACATATTTATCAATCGTATTAATCGGTTCATTATTCATCAATGTTCAGATTATCCTAGAAAAGGTACTGCAGTCCACTGGCAACATGGTTGGCCCTATGGCTTGTGCTATGACTGGTGCAATCGTTAATATTGTACTTGACCCAATTTTAATCTTCGGCATGTTTGGTATGCCAAAACTTGGAGTTGCAGGGGCAGCACTTGCGACTGTTATTGGTCAGTTTGCAGGTATGACAGTAGGTATTGTCGTATTAATTAAGGGAGAACATTTAGTTAATATCCAGATTCGTGGATTTAAGATGGACTGGAAAATTGTTAAAGATATTTATAAGGTTGGTTTCCCATCAATCATTATGCAGTCCTTAATGTCATTTATGACTATTTTCTTAAATATGATCTTAGTAGCATACTCTACAACTGCAGTTGCTGTATTAGGCATTTACTTTAAGATTCAGTCCTTCGTATTTATGCCTGTATTTGGTTTAAATCAGGGCGCAATGCCTATTATGGGATATAACTTCGGTGCTAGAGATAGAGAAAGATTATTAAAGACATATACAACAGCTTTAAAAGTCGCTTTCACAGTAATGTTCCTTGGTCTAGCATTATTCCAGGCATTCCCATCACAGCTTCTAATGCTATTCGATGCTTCAGAAGAAATGTTAAGAATCGGTGTACCAGCATTAAGACTAATCAGCTTATGCTTCCCATTTGCCGCTTTCGGTATCATTACAGCAACTTTATACCAGGCAACTGGATATGGAACATACAGTTTATTAGTATCATTAACTAGACAGTTCTTTGGTATTCTGCCACTAGCATTTATTTTAATCAGAATCTTTGGTGTGACATTAGTTTGGATGGCATTCCCGCTTGCAGAGGCAATAGGGGTAGTAATGTCAGTAATCATGCTAAAGAGACTATTTAAGAACGAAATTAATCAAATGCAATAGGCTTTGACAAACACATATTTTAAACACAAAAATAGGTCAGATAGTACAATCTGACCTATTTTAGTTTCTTCATTTAGTTTATGTTTGTAGAAGCCTTTACTCGAAATCTTCGTATTCTTCTTCGCGCATGCGTGAGTCCATCTCTACTAAATCGTAGATGAGAGGGTCGCGAATTAAGTGTGACCACACAGTATATGTTGCCTTTACAAAGTCCTCATTTAGCGGAATTTCATCGTCTATAAGAGGGCAAATATACGGTAGTTCGACATCGTTATAAATCAGCTCAAGACTTCCATCTTCATTAATATGAGGTGTAAGAGGGAAGGTTCTGCACTGAAATGGTCTTTTTTCACGAGGACAAATAGGTGGTGTTTTACACTTCACAAAATAGACTTTGCCTGACCAGGAGTCTGGGAATTCAAAGTCTTCAGCGTTTTCTGCTGTCCAAGTGAGCCAAGAATCGTTTTTATCGTGTATTTTATCCTCTCCAGGATAAAGATAGATTCCTAGTTCATCTTCACCAGCTTGGTCGCCACAAGTGCAACATGCAGCGCCACATAATTTACCACAGTCATAATCGACAGGGGATACTTTGTTTAATAGCCTATAAATGGCTTTCCATGTTCTTTTCTTAATTGTAGTCTTCATAATATTGTTATTATATCTTATCAAATGTCATATTTCTATACATATTGCAATGAAAATTAACAGAAAATGCTAATTTATATACAAAACCTTAACAGAATCTTGGCGGACAAAAACACAATTTTTTTACAAAACAGTGGTATTATATTTCAGTTGAAAATTTCGACATATATTTCGATACACATAATGTGAAGTTTTTACATTAAATTTTGATAGAAAGAAGAATGACATATGAGATTAGGAATTGACGTAGGGTCAACAACAGTAAAATTAATATTACTGGACAAATTTGACAAAATTGTATACGAAAAGTACGAACGACATATGTCTAGCGTTTTTGAAAAAGTAAAAGAGCTATTAGGTGAAATGCTAAAGACAATTGGAAACATTGACCTTAAGTGTGTAATTACAGGATCTGGTGGTCTTGCACTTTCCGAAAAGATTGGTGCAAGATTTGAACAGGAAGTAATTACATGCTCTCTAGCAGTAGAAAAGCTTATTCCAGAGACGGATGTAGCTATTGAACTTGGTGGAGAAGACGCTAAGATTACATATTTCGGAAGTGCTATCGAGCAGAGAATGAACGGTACTTGTGCCGGTGGTACAGGCGCTTTCATTGACCAGATGGCTATCTTATTAAATACTGATAGTAATGGATTAAACGAAGCCGCAAAAGATTATAAGGTTATCTATCCGATAGCTGCTAGATGTGGTGTATTTGCTAAAACCGACATACAGCCTCTTATCAATGAAGGTGCACCAATTGAAAACCTAGCTGCTTCTATTTTCCAGGCCGTTGTAAATCAGACGATTGGCGGCCTTGCTTGCGGTAGAAAGATTAGAGGCAATGTAGCCTTTTTAGGCGGTCCATTAACATACATGTCAGAGCTTCGTAAACGTTTCATTGAGACTTTAGAGCTTGAAGAGGATGAAATTATTTTCCCAGAAAATTCAAAGTATTTCGTGGCTATGGGTGCTGCTTTTATGGCAGACAAGTGCGACTACGTTAAGTTAGACACTTTGTTAGACAAAATCAGCGGTGTAGATACTGCATCAACTGCAAGTGCTAAGAGAATCGAGCCTTTATTTAAAGATGAAGCTGAATATATCCAATTTAAGGAAAGACATGCAAAGGCTAAGATAACAAGAGGGGATTTAGCTGCTGCTAAAGGTCCTGTTTTCCTTGGTATCGATGCCGGATCAACTACTACAAAAGCAGCTCTTATAGATAAAGATAAAAATCTAATCTACAGCTTCTACAGAGGAAACGAAGGCAATCCGCTTGAAGCTACTAAAACTATGTTAGAAGAGTTATATTCAAGCCTTCCGGCAGATGCATACATTGCTAAATCCACTGTAACTGGATATGGTGAAGGTCTGATTCAGGCTGGTTTCAAGGCTGATTACGGCATTATTGAGACTATGGCTCACTACAAAGCAGCAGAAGAATTCCTTCCTGGCGTAGATTTTATCTTGGATATCGGTGGCCAGGATATGAAGTGTATGAAGATTAAGGATAATGCAATCTACAGCATTATGCTTAACGAAGCATGTTCTTCAGGTTGCGGTTCATTCATCGAAACATACGCAAAATCAGTAGATATGTCTGTTGAAGACTTTGCAAAAATAGGCCTTGAGGCAAAGAATCCTGTAGATCTTGGTACTAGATGTACTGTGTTTATGAACTCAATGGTTAAACAGGCTCAGAAGGAAGGAGCAACTGTAGGTGATATCGCTGCAGGATTATCTTATTCTGTAATTAAGAATGCTTTATATAAAGTTATTAAACTAAGAAATGCTGATGAAACTGGAGATAAAGTAGTTGTTCAAGGCGGTACTTTCTATAATGAATCCGTATTAAGAGCAATCGAAAAAGTTCTTGGCAAAGAAGTTGTTAGACCTGAGATTTCAGGTATCATGGGCGCCTTTGGCTGTGCTTTAAATTCACTTTCCAACTGGAAAGAGAATGAAAAATCAGCTATTTCAAGCCTTGAAGAACTTGAAGAATTTACATCTGGAACTTCCAACGCAAGATGCAGAGGATGTGAAAACCAGTGCATGCTTACAATTACTCGTTTTGCTGATGGCCAGAGATATACTACCGGTAACAGATGTGAAAAGGGTGCCGGTAAGCAAGATGTTAACAATGATTTACCAGACTTATATGAATATAAGCTGAATAGACTATTTAGATACAAGGAAGTATTCGAAAAAGACGCTAGAAGAGGACACGTTGCTATTCCAAGAGTACTGAATATGTACGAGAACTATCCTTTCTGGTATACATTCTTTACAAAGCTCGGATTTAAGGTGGTATTATCACCAAACTCTTCAAAAGAATTATACGAAAGAGGCATTGATTCTATCTCTTCTGATACTGCATGTTATCCTGCAAAGCTAGTTCATGGTCATATCGAAACACTAGTTGATATGGGCGAAAAGTATATTTTCTACCCATGTATTAATCATGAACAGGTTGAAGATGAAAATGCTCCTAACCATTATAACTGTCCAATTGTAGCTACATACCCTGAAGTAATCGCAAACAATATGAACGAATTATTCGAAGAAAAGGGAGTTACATTTGTTCATCCTTTCTTGCCATATCATGATGACAAGAGACTTGCTATTCGTCTAGCAGAAGAATTAAAGGATAAGGGCGTAACGGAATCTGAGTGCAAAGAAGCTGTTTTAGCTGCTAGAGCAGAACAAAATAAGTTTAAGGAAGACATTAGAAAAGAAGGCGAAAGAGCTTTAGAATATATCGTAAAGAATAATAAAAAGGCTATCGTTCTTTCCGGTAGACCTTATCATCTTGATAAGGAAATCAACCATGGTATTAATAAGATGATTACAACATATGATATGGCTGTTCTGTCCGAAGACTCTATCTGTCATTTAGCAGAACTACCTAGACCGATTAGAGTTTTAGACCAGTGGACATATCATTCAAGATTATATAAGGCAGCCAATTTTGTAAGCAAAAGAGATGACATTGAGCTTGTTCAGTTAAACTCATTTGGATGCGGTGTAGATGCTGTAACTACAGATCAGGTTGAAGAAATCCTTGATGCAAGCAAAAAGCTATATACTGTTTTGAAGATTGACGAAGGTACTAACCTAGGCGCTGCTAGAATTAGAATTCGTTCTCTTAAGGCTGCGATCGAAGAAAGAACTAAAAATGGAGTAAAGGCAGAATATGCTCTAAAACCATACGAAAGAAAGCTATTTACGGAAGACATGAAGAAGGAAGGTTATACTATCATTATTCCTCAGATGTCACCAATTCATTTCCAATATATAGAAGCAGTTCTTAGAGAAAGTGGATATAACGCAGTACTTTTACCAGAAGCTGATAAGAATGCTATCGACGAAGGTTTAAAATATGTCAATAACGATGCTTGTTATCCAACTTTAGTTACACTTGGTTCAATGATCAGCGAATTGAAATCAGGTAAACATGATCTAAATAAGACAGCATTAATTATGTCCCAGACTGGTGGTGGATGTAGAGCTAGTAACTATATTCCGCTTCTAAGAAAAGCACTTAAGGACCTTGGAATGGAACAGATTCCTGTAATTTCATTTAACATTGTTGGACTTGAGGCTAACCCTGGATTTAAACTAGATTTAAGTACGGGTAAGAGACTTATCATGGCGGCAATGTATGGTGACTTATTCCAGAGAGTGCTTTACGCTACAAGACCTTACGAAGTGGTTCCTGGAAGCGCAGAAGCCATCATGAAAAAATACGAAAGCGCTATAATGCAGAATTGCAAAGATGGAAAACTTTCCACTTACAAAAAACTGATGAAAGAAATCGTTGACGAATATGATAAACTTCCATTGATCGACATTAAGAAGCCTAAAGTTGGTGTTGTTGGAGAGATTTTAGTTAAGTATCATCCGGACGCTAATAACAATATAGTTGATATTATAGAAAGAGAAGGCGGAGAAGCTGTTGTTTTAGACCTTGTGGACTTCTTCTTATACGGCATGTACAACAAAAAGTTTAACTACGAAAAACTTGCTGGTACATATAAGGATTACAAGTTTAATCAGGCGGCAATTGCCTTAATCGAATGGTTCAGAAAGCCTTTAAGACAGGCGCTAAGAGCTAGTAAGAGATTCGAAGAACCTTCACATATTGAACATACTGCACATGAGGCATCTAGCATCGCTTCAATCGGTAACCAGTGTGGTGAAGGATGGCTTTTAACTGGTGAAATGATAGAACTTATCAAGTCAGGCGCAACTAATATTGCATGTCTTCAGCCATTTGCATGTTTACCTAACCATGTAACGGGCAAAGGTATGATGAAGCCTCTACGCGAAATGTATCCTGAG
>JAFYLX010000037.1 GCA_017556895.1 Bacillota bacterium
AGGCGGCACTATTTATGTAACTCATCAGCCATGTGCGATTTGTGCAAAAATGATTATCAATGCTGGAATCAAGAGAATTGTTATCAAGGAAGGTTATCCTGACGAGTTAGCAGCATCAATTCTTGAAGAAGCAGGACTAAAGATTGAAAAAATCGGGCAGTAAGAGGTTAAATTATGTATAGTACACTGTGGATTACATTTTTTATAGCCCTAGCGGTGTCCCTTGCGGCGACTCCACTGGCTATAAAGATTGCACCCAAAATAGGTGCAATGGACGTCCCTAAAGATGGCAGAAGAATGCATACGAAGGCTATGCCTAGATTCGGCGGAATGGCTATTTTCCTCGGAAGTATGGTATCGATGTTTATTTTCCTAACTTTCGATAGCAGAATTCCAATTATCATGCTAGGCGGACTGCTAATATATGGCCTAGGCATCGCGGACGACCTTTTCAACCTTCCTGCAAAGCTTAAATTTGTAGGTCAGTTTGTCGTAGCGATTCTGATGTACGCTATGAATATTAGAATTACCTTCATAACTAATTTCTTTGGAGAAGGAAACAGCCAGCTTGGCGATGTGTTATGTTTTATCATAACTGTTTTCTGGATTGTAGGGATTACAAATACTGTAAACTTAATAGATGGTCTTGATGGACTAGCAGCCGGAACATCCGCAATTGCAGCACTCAGCATTTCCTACGTAGCCTACATACATGGAACTTACCTTGTAGCGGGCTCAATGCTAGCACTTGCAGGTGGAGCGCTTGGCTTCTTACCATACAATTTCTATCCATCAAAGATCTTTATGGGAGATGGCGGATCCCTTTATTTAGGGTTCATGCTAGCGACACTATCCATCCTAGGAACGGTAAAGAGTGCTACTTTAGTGGCTATGATTATTCCGGTACTAGTGCTTGGAGTTCCGATCTTTGATACGCTATTTGCGATTTTCAGAAGAGTCGTAAATAAGCGCCCTATCATGGAAGCGGACAAGGGACATTTACATCATAGACTTATGAGCTTGGGTTACGGTCAGCGCAGAGCGACTCTGATGCTTTATGGTATTTCTGCAATCATGGGTGTTGCAGCGGTAACATACAGCAGAGGCTTAATGGTCGAAACGCTAGGCCTAGCAGCGATCACGTTGATGTATATCTATGTGTTCCTAACAGACATTGACAATACTATTCCTAAGATTAGAAATAGTAGCAAATAAGAGATAATAAAGTACTGACGCCCAAAGGCTTACTGCGGGGGAAGGCTTGATAATATTAAACAAGGCTATAAGTGTCGGTATTTACCGGCACTTTATTTTTTGTAAGGAGAAAAAATGGAGACAAGAGTAGCTATAATCAGCATCATAGTAGAAGACATCGAAGCGGCGGAAAAGATAAATAATCTGCTGCATGAGTATAGAAATACAATTATAGGACGAATGGGAATTCCTTATCCGACAAAAAATATCTCTATTATCAGCGTTGCCGTAGACGGACCTATGAACGAAATCAGTGCCCTATCAGGCAAACTAGGTGCGATCAAAGGCGTAAGTACTAAAACAGTTTATTCCAAAGCATAAACTTTTTAGAAAAGAGGTAGAGAAGATGAAGAATTTAAAAAAAGTAACAGCGATTTTAATGGTATTAGTTTTAGCATTCGGTATGCTAGCCGGCTGTGGCGAAAAGGTACCGACAACAGTTACAGAAGTAGTTAACGTTGGTGCTCTAAATGGACCAACAGGTATGGGAATGGTTCAGCTTATGGACATGACAGATAAGTATAACCTATCAACTTACCAGGCCCCAACTGATGTAACAGCAAAAATCATCAAGGGCGAACTTGACGTAGCAGCAGTGCCATCAAACCTAGCTTCCGTTTTATATAACAAAACTGAAGGTCAGGTGGTTGCGGTGAGCCCAATCGCCCTAGGAGTTCTTTATATCTTAGGAAATGATGTGGATTTAGACAGCGTTGCAGATTTAAAGGGCAAGACAATCGTAGCTAGCGGACAGGGTGGAACTCCTGAGTATGTGCTTCAAAAGGTTCTTGAAAACGCTGGCCTAACTATCTATGAAGATGTACAGGTTCAGTGGCTTGCAAATCATGCTGAAGTAAACACAAAGCTTTTAACTCAGGAAGATACTATCGCTATGATTCCTGAACCTTTCGTATCAACTGCGCTAGCTGCAGGTAACGACGATGTAGAAGTGGAATTCGACATGAACCAGCTTTGGAAAGATGCAACTGGTCAGGAACTTCCAATGGGCGTATTAGTTGCAACAAAGTCCTTCGTTACTGAAAGAGAAAATGACCTAAAGGTTTTATTAAACGACCTTCAGGCTTCAGTTGATTTTGTGAACGAATCTAAGGATGAGGCTGCTAAACTAATCGTAGAAAAGGGATTCATCGGCAAGGAACCAATCGCAAAGGCGGCAATTCCTAACTGCCATATCGTCCTTTATACTGGTGATAATGCTGAAGCAGGCAAAGACATTTTAAAGACATTCAACCAGACATTATTCGAAATGAACAAGGCATCCGTAGGAGGAAGTTTACCAGGAGATGAACTATACTACTAAAGGAAAACTTAATAAAACTAAAAGGGTAGCATTTAGCTGTCTCTTTTGGCTAGCCATTTGGCAAGTAGCATCTTTGCTAGTTGGTAATTCCTTATTATTACCAAGTGTGCCGGAGACTCTTGAGGCTTTAGTCGATTTGGCAGCAGAACCGGACTTCTATATGAGCGTAGCATGGACCATGTTTAGATGCATAATGTCTATTTTGCTGTCCTTCGGATTAGGAATTATCATTGCATGGCTCGCCCACAAAAATGACTTAGTACGCACGCTGATGACGTTGCCGGTAAGCTTTTTTAAGGCTGTACCCGTTATGGCAATCGTTATCTATGTAATTTTGGTTGTTAAGGCGGACTGGGTAGCGGTCGTGGCATGCTTCTTGATGTGCTTTCCAATCGTATATACTAACATTTTGCAGGGGCTGGACTCAGTTTCAACAGAATTATTAGAAGTCGCCAAAGTATATAGATTTACAGATACTGACACGATTAAACTAATACACATTCCGAGCATAGTCCCATATTTTAACGCTGCCATGAAAGTCGTTGCAGGACTAAGCTGGAAAGCGGTCGTAGCAGCAGAGGTGCTATCTGTACCGGAGTTCTCATTGGGGCAAGGAATGATAAGCGCCAAGTACTATCTAGAGACACCGACTCTTTTCGCATATATTATCGTGATAGTAGCCTTGAGTTTGACATTAGAAAAACTTATAGGAATTGTAACGGACAAACTGACTGTTAATGACTACAAAGATAGCAAGATTAGCTTTAAAGAAACTAAAGAACTTATGCCACCGGCTCCAGCGCTAGACATTGTAGATTTGTGCAAAGACTATGTGGATAAGAATGTATTTAACAGATTTAATGCCAATTTAGAGACAGGGAGCAAAACGGCTGTCATCGGCCCATCGGGAGCAGGGAAGACTACTCTGGCTAGAATCATTGCCGGGCTAGAAGAGGCAGATGCCGGAAAGATTAATGTTTCCTGGAGCGACCAAGACTCTCCAAACGCTGCTTTAAAAGACTATCCTAGGGTTAGCTATCTCTTCCAAGAGGATAGATTGTTCCCATGGCTTAACGTGTATGATAATATGGCGCTAGCGGCTATAAGCTGTGGTAATTTCAGCACTTGGGACGAATCGTCAAATTGCGATGTAAATGAAGTGATTCTAGAAATGGCTCAAAGCCTTGAAATTGCAGACGTCCTATGGAAGATGCCGGCAGAATTAAGTGGTGGCATGAGACATAGAGTGGCACTAGGAAGAACCTTCCTAGCATGCAGTAACTTAATGATTTTGGATGAGCCTTTTAGAGGTCTAGACGAAGACTTGAAGAAACGCATCGTAGATAGACTATGGGATAAATCGACAAGAAATAAGACAGTCATTGTGATAAGTCATAGCCAAGAAGACCTAAAACTCCTTGGAATTGATGCGTCGATTTTTGTCGAATAAAATATATTGTAAATGTGATAAACCTATGGTAAATTAAAAGCAACAGAAGTAGGCGATAAGCTTACCGTGGGTTAATGGCTGTTAAGGCCTTACCGCTCTTGGGGCAAGCAGGAGCGGCTTTTTTATTTGTCGAAATTGTAACCCTTAATACACCTTTTGATAGAGTGATTGTGATACGCATTTTCAACCTCCTTTCTATAGGGATGTTCGAATCCGAAACCCCTGTAGAAAAGTAAGTCGCTCGCCATATTCTTCTGTTGCTACATAAATTATATACTGCAAGAATATATGACATCAACGAAAATCGTTCGTCAAATTTCGACACTGGCTGTACTCAAACATGAGTAGTCGAGTGTCTTTTTTTATGTTAGAATAATTAAGAGAAAATATGTAAGAGAGTAGAAGAATGTCAAACAGCAATTTAGTCCTTGGGATTTTAGCCCACGTGGACGCAGGAAAGACAACTTTATCAGAAGCCATTCTATACAAGACGGGAGCCATTAGAAAGCTCGGCAGAGTGGACCATAAGACGGCATTTTTAGATAACAACGTAGTTGAGCAGGATAGAGGGATTACGGTGTTTTCTAAAGAGGCTAGATTTTCTATTGGCGAAAAAAATGTGGTTTTATTAGATACTCCGGGGCACGCAGATTTCAGTACTGAAGCAGAGAGAACACTTCAGGTTCTTGATTACGCAATCCTAGTTATCAGTGGTGCGGATGGAGTACAGAGCCACAACCTCACTATATG
>JAFYLX010000038.1 GCA_017556895.1 Bacillota bacterium
CAGAAAGGATAGTGTCTTCGATATCCATTCCCTTTTCACGCAATCCCTCTGTAAGCTGAGTAATAGGCGGAAGGTCAAGACCAACATTGGAAAGAACTTCCCTCTTGGAGAAAACTTCCTTTGGCGTGCCCATCATAACCATATGACCGCTGTCGATAACCAGTACCTTGTCTGACATTCTAGCAATATCCGCCATATTATGAGAAACAAGAATAATTATATTACCTGTCTTTTTGTGCACAGTCTCAACCATCTTTAGCACATCCTTGTGCGCCTTTGGATCAAGCCCCGCCGTAGGCTCGTCTAAAATAAGGACTTCCGGTCTCATAGCAACCACACCTGCGATGGCCACTCTTCTCTTCTGGCCTCCGGAAAGTTCAAAAGGTGATCTATCTTTGATAGCCTCATAATCAAGACCTACAAGCTCAATTGCTTCCTTTACACGCTCGTCGATTTCTTCTTGGCTTAATCCTAGATTTTTAGGACCGAAGGCAACGTCCTTCGCAACAGTCTCTTCGAATAACTGGTACTCCGGATACTGGAAAACAAGACCAATTCGTTTTCTAATATCCACCATCTTAACTTCAGGTGAAGTTATATCCACGCCACCGATTATAATGTTTCCTTCAGTCGGCTTTAGAAGTCCATTTAGATGCTGAAGCAATGTAGACTTGCCGGATCCAGTGTGTCCAATGATTCCTAAAAACGCGCCATCTTCGACCTCAAAGCTAATATTCTCTAAGGCGATAGACTCGTTTGGCATTCCTTTTTCATATATATGTGTTAAATTCTTTACTTGTATTGACATAAATATTCAACCATTTCTTCCATTCCGATAATATCCACCGGAACTTCAATTCCTTTTTCTCTTAATTTTACAGCTAAGTCTACTGCAGGTGGTACATCAAGGTTTACAGACTTAATCTTTTCCTGCTGACTAAATACTTCGTGAGGTGTTCCATCAAGGAAAACTTCTCCATCGTGCATTACTATCACTCTGTCAGCGCGAACCGCCTCTTCCATAAAGTGAGTGATAAGAATCACAGTAATTCCTTCTCCATGAAGTTCTTCTATAATTGACATTATTTCATTACGCCCCATCGGGTCAAGCATAGCCGTAGGCTCGTCGAAAATAATGCATTCAGGCTTCATCGCAACTACTCCCGCAATGGCGATTCTCTGTTTCTGTCCTCCAGAAAGAAGATGCGGTGATTTGCCTTTAAAAGCACCCATATTTACATCAGCCAAGGCCTTATCTACCCTTCTTCTGATTTCAGCCGGCTCTACGCCTAAATTTTCAGGTCCAAAAGCAACGTCATCCTCCACGATTGCAGACACAAGCTGGTTATCAGGATTCTGGAAAACCATCCCAGCTGACTGTCTAATATCCCAAATAAGCTCATCGTTAGCAGTGTCATATCCATTTACATAAATAACACCACTTGTTGGAACAAGCAATCCGTTAAGGTTCTTGGCAAGAGTTGACTTGCCGGAACCGTTTTTGCCTAGAATCGCAGTAAAACTTCCTCTTTCAATATTTAGATTAATATTCTTTAACGCCTTAACAGGCTCTTCATTTTCATCTCTCTGGTAGTTAAATACTACATTTTCAATTCTTACAATTGAATCCATTATATTATTTTCCTTCATAATAAGTATTTAAGTATTTGTGTAGGTCTCGCGCACTAAACTGCCCTGGCGCCGTCGGCTTCGAACCACACGCATAGCTTATGCTAGAACCAAAGTCCCCTGCACAGATTCTGCTCACCTGACCTTCTTCGCCCATAGCAATCGCAACAATAGGCTTGTGTTCCTTCAGTTGAGTATAAGCATTCGCTGCTTCTAATACCGCATAAGTATCAATTTCAGTTTCTGCATAGCACGCAATCTTTAGTATATCGCCCTTTGTCTTTTCCATTCTGACAAACTGAGTTGCTATCTCATCCTTTGATGGCATACCATCAAACACATGATAAGAAATCAGCGTCTTTGTCTTCTTACGTCTAGCTTCCTTGACAAGTTTTAAAACTTCAGAGTTATTTGCGTCTATATCAATGATATCTGCATATCCAAGCGCCCATCTCTGAATCTTATTGCCAGTCTCCTCGTCTTTCTTATAATCAACAATTAGAGGTTTGTTCTGGCAAAAAGACTTAACCATAAGAAGCTTATGGATGAATTCTTCCTTTGTATAGTTTTCTGAACCTTCTGTTTCGTCTACACACCACTCAATAAGGTCTGCATACTCAATGAACTCTTCAATCTCATCGATTAACTCTTCTACAGTCTTACAATTGAGAGAAAGACAAATCTTAGGTCTCTTTGTGGTTTCTTTTTTTGTTCTCTTGAAAATTCTCATTTCTAACCCCTTTTCTTATTAGACACATTGCCCAGCACTTTATATACCACATATAACACGTGGAAAACCACTAGAACAAGCAGAACTACACCAAAGATATATCCCGGCAAGCCAAAGCTAGTTCCAAATATATTCCAAACCGGCACTAGAGGTGAACCTTCTGAAGCCTCGTTTAAGAACAGATAGTTTTGGTCAAAAGTCAAATTAAATGCAATTATCGGAAATGATATCGGTAGAATAGCACCTATGGACTTCCAAATTCCGCTATAAGCAGGTTTAATCTCACCGCCGCGATATAACATCACGAAATATATTACTATCCATGCATGGAAGACAAAGCTATGTATATTCAAATAGTTGAAGAACGGTAACTCCGTCCAATTGCAGAAAAGCAGCGCTGACACAGCACCCGGACAAAATGCATATGCAAACATCTGGCCAGTAATATGCTGCCATCTGCCAAATGCATCTATAAGCATGCCAAATATAGCAAAGCTACAAAGATGAAGCGGCAGGTATTCAATCATTGGAGCGCCAGCTAGCCACAGCACCAAATCCTTTAGGATTTCAGATATCAATATAGCTACTGCAAAGAACTTCTTTGTTGTAGTTTTCTTTGCGTCAGACAATTTCTTATACCAATTACTAAATAATACACATGCTACTACAGTTGCCGCAAGCCAAACCAAATGCCCCGGGCAATATAGATCAAAGCCTATATCAAATAACATTTTTTCTTCAATTATCTTAGTGTAGTAAAAAAAGTAGTCCAAAGTCTAGTCCTCCATTTTGCTTTCTCTAACCAATTATTTTATCACTAAGTTTCTCTTAGGGCAAGAAAAAAGCGTCTCTTTTGTTCAGAGGGCTTCCATAAATAAAAAAAGAGACCCAAGATTTGGGTCTCTATAATTACTTTTTTACGCAATCGCTTCCTAGCTAATCAGCTTGCGCTTCTTGGGGAAGCTTTGCGAAAGTTCGTCTTAACGAAAGCAAAGCTTTCGAGACTCACTTTTATTCGATGATTTCGGATACTACGCCGGAACCTACTGTTCTACCGCCTTCTCTGATCGCGAATCTTAAACCTTCTTCGATAGCGATTGGAGTGATTAGTTCGATAGTCATTGTGATGTTGTCGCCAGGCATGCACATTTCTGTACCTTCTGGTAACTGTAAATCACCTGTTACGTCTGTTGTTCTGAAGTAGAACTGTGGTCTGTAACCGTTGAAGAATGGAGTATGTCTACCACCTTCTTCTTTCTTTAGTACGTATACTTCGCCCTTGAACTTTGTGTGTGGCTGAATTGTACCTGGCTTACATAATACCTGTCCTCTTTCGATTTCAGTTCTCTGTACACCTCTTAGTAATGCACCGATGTTGTCACCTGTTTCTGCCTTATCTAAAAGCTTTCTGAACATTTCAACACCTGTTACTACTACTTTTCTCTTTTCTTCTGTTAAACCAACGATTTCTACTTCTGTACCTACTTCTAGTACACCTCTTTCTACTCTACCTGTAGCTACTGTACCTCTACCTGTGATGGAGAATACGTCTTCTACTGGCATTAAGAATGGCTTATCGTTGTCTCTTTCTGGTTCAGGAATGTA
>JAFYLX010000039.1 GCA_017556895.1 Bacillota bacterium
GGAATTCTTTAAATAAAAAGGACCGCTACTAGTGTCGCGGCCCAAAAATTCTAAACTAATAATTAGTTAAGAGCGTCTTTTAAAGCAGCGCCAGCTTTGAACTTAGGCACGTTAGCTGCCTTAATTTTGATCTTCTCGCCTGTTGCTGGGTTGATACCCTGACGAGCAGCTCTCTTTGATACGCTAAATGTACCAAATCCAACTAATTGAACCTTATCGTTCTTCTTTAATGCAGCTTTCACTACATCAGCATATGCGTTAACAGCCTTAGCAGCGTCAGTTGTTGATAAACCTGTTTCTTTAGCAATAGCTTCAACAAATTGACTCTTATTCATATCAATTCCTCCTAAAAATTTTTATTCCGATACTATATCGTATCTGTGAAGAATATACTACATTTAGGGGTATTTGTCAACAAAAAACACGATATTTTGGGGGTTTCCGAAGAATTGCGATTCTCGTAAAACCACTAAATTTTGGCAACAAAAAAGCTCCGACTCATCTCGAGCCGGAGCTTGATAATTCAATTATTACCATTTAAGCATTCTCATACTCTTTGATCCATTATTCTTAACACAGTATGCATAATTTTTTCCATTCTTTGTAGTCTTAACAACTAGATATCCACCCAGAACTCTAAATCCTGTAATCTTCTTAGCTTTGCAAATCTGTTTCTTCTTTTTGCCATTAAGTCTATAAATCTTCTTACCATCTTTAGAAATATAGAACTGGTACTTACCAGATGCAATCTTAGTGCCACTGCATGAAGCCTCCGCTAACACTTCTGTGTGACTAACAGGCTTTTTCTTGCCGCCTTCTGGCTCTATCTCATAGCTCTTGCCCGAAGGAACATACCTAACAGAGAGATTATCATTAATCTTCTGAGATTTCACGCCCTCAAACACTATCTTTCCGTTAACTACAGTAGGATTAGTGCCTCTAGCTAATCTCTTAGCCTTTCCAGTCTTAATATTAATTCTGTAGATATAAGTACAAGTAAGGCTACTAACTGGACGTGCTGAGCAATAAAGGTATTTGCCAAGAACATTCAAGTTCTTAAATTCCTTTAAACTGCTTCTATTAACAGGATATACCTTAGTTCTCTTGCCAGTCTTAACATTAAACTTATAGATAGGCGTAGACTTCTTAGTAGATGAGAATGCAAAGTAGATGTTACTTCCTGCCTTGCATGCATATCCACTCTTTATGTACGTATCCGCGCTAACAATAGCTGGAGTCATACAGCCCACCGCCATAACTATCATTATTAAAATTGCTAATAACTTCTTTCGCATAAAAATCAAATTTCCTTATATATTTCTAAGCCCTAAAACTCGGCTCCTAATGTTGCTGCCATAACAGCTTTAATAGTATGCATTCTGTTCTCTGCCTCGTCAAATACCACACTATATTTAGATTCGAATACCTCATCAGTAACTTCCATCTCCGTTAATCCAAACTTCTCATGGATTTCTTTACCTATAGTAGTCTTCAAATCATGGAATGCTGGAAGGCAATGCATAAACACAACATCATCCGATGCGTTCTGGATTAGGTCCATTGTTACCCTATATGGAGTAAGATCAGCAATACGCTCTTCCCACACTTCATCAGGTTCTCCCATGCTAACCCATACATCAGTATAGATGCAATCAGCATTTTTAGTAGCCTCCAGGGCATTCTCTGTGAAGTCTATGGTAGCATTCGTTTGTGATGAAATTGCGTTAGCTTTCTCAATAAGTTCTGGATCAGGCCAGTACTTCTTAGGGGCGCATCCCACAAAGTGCATGCCCATAAGAGCCGCACCTATCATAAGGGAATTTCCCATATTGAACCTAGCATCTCCCATATATACAAACTTCAAGCCCTGGAGCTTTCCAAACTTCTCCTTAAGAGTAAGGAAGTCCGCCAAAATCTGTGTAGGATGGCTCTCATTAGTAAGCCCATTCCACACCGGCACTCCAGCATACTTCGCCAATTCTTCCACTATCTCCTGCTCAAAGCCACGATACTCGATCCCATCAAACATTCTGCCAAGCACCCTGGCCGTATCAGCAATACTCTCCTTCTTTCCTATCTGCGAACCAGACGGATCAAGGTAAGTGACTCCCATTCCCAAGTCATGCGCTGCCACTTCAAACGCACAACGAGTACGTGTGCTAGTCTTCTCAAATATAATTGCTATATTCTTTCCCTTTAGCACATCATGAGCCTCGCCAGCTTTCTTCTTAGCCTTTAGCTCTGCTGCTAAATCGATAAGATAAGCTAGTTCCTCTGGCTTGTAGTCTATTATTTTTAAAAATGATTGGTTTTTGAAATTCATCTTCACTCCTCTTTCAACTTGTGTTATCTAGATTATTATTTAATCCAAACCTTTATTTTATGACTTGGCTTTCTCATTTCTTTCGGTGGAAAACTCATATAATCTCCATATAGTGTTTTTAATACATCTTCACTATTTTTAGGAATAATAAACTCGTTTCCTTCAAAAATTCCTTTGCGTATTCCTCTGAAACTTTGACCATTATAAATAGTTGATGGTTCTACACACCCTATAGCAGTAACATATTTTGATGAATAAAAATCATTTTTCATCATATTATGTTTTAATAATCTATTCAAGTTCTTTCTGCCTAAATAATATAGTATTCTCCCCTTTATATTCATTTTTTTACCCGCTTCTAAATTTAATATTTGCAAAACATATCTTTTATTCTTTGCAATTATTTTTTTTGCCTCTTCTATATCATTTCCCAATCCATCAAGAGGAAAAATATCTACCCA
>JAFYLX010000040.1 GCA_017556895.1 Bacillota bacterium
GGCATTAAAGCTTGCTGATTACGTTGTAACAGAAGCAGGTTTCGCAGCTGACCTTGGAGCTGAAAAGTTCGTAGACATCAAGTGCAGAAATGATGGTTTACACCCATCTGCAGCTGTTGTTGTAGCTACAGTAAGAGCTTTAAAATATCACGGTGGAGTTGCTAAAGCTGATTTAAATAACGAAAACCTATAAGCACTAGAAAAGGGCTTACCAAATCTATTACAGCACGTAGAAAATGTTACTAAAAACTATGGTCTCCCATGTGTAGTTGCAATCAATAGATTCCCAACTGATACTGAAGCAGAATTAGAAATGGTAAGAGAAAAGTGTAAGACTCTTGGCGTTAATGTTGCTCTTTCTGAAGTTTGGGGCAAAGGTGGCGAAGGCGGAAGAGAATTAGCTGAAGAAGTTTTAAGACTTGTAGAAGGCGAAAATAATTTCCACTTTGTATATGAAGACGATTTAACTCTAGCAGAAAAGATTGAAGCGGTTGCGACAAAGATTTACAGAGCAGATGGCGTTGACTTCGATGCTAACGCTAAGAAACAGCTTGCTACTATCGAATCTTTAGGATTTGGTAATTTACCAGTATGCATGGCTAAGACTCAGTACAGCTTCTCTGATAATGCAGCACTTATCGGTGCACCTCGTGACTTCAAAATCACTATCAGAGACGTTAAGGTATGTTCTGGAGCAGGTTTCGTAGTAGTTAAGACTGGTGATATTATGACAATGCCTGGTCTTCCTAAGGTTCCTTCCGCAGAAAAGATTGACGTTGATGATGACGGCGTAATCACAGGATTATTCTAAATCGATAAGAAACATTAGGTTTAATATTTACCCTCTTTACTTAAAAGTAAGGAGGGTATTTTTATGTTTTACATAGATTTGATGTTTAGAAGGTAATAAAGTTGATAATATTTATTGTATAATCTATTTGTAAAAATATGAGAGAGAAAGGCTCACGCGGAAGAAGTGCGTGATGAATGGTGAGACGATGAATAAGATTAATTTTAATGAGAAAAAAGCTTTTATCTGTGATATGGACGGTGTTTTATACCATGGTAATAAAATCCTGCCAGGCGTTGTTGAGTTTTTAAATTGGCTAAAGGAAGAGAATAAAGATTTCTTATTCTTAACTAATAACAGTGGATGCACTCCTAGAGAACTTCAGCAGAAACTTGCTAGAATGGGGCTAGAGGTTTCCGAAGATAATTTCTATACTAGCGCCCTTGCTACAGCTGCTTTTCTAAAGGAACAAGCACCGGGTTGTTCAGCATACGTTATTGGAGAAGCAGGTCTGCTAAATGCACTATATGATGCCGGAATTACTATAAACGATGTAGATCCTGACTATGTAGTGGTAGGAGAAGGAAGAGCTTATTCTATAGATACACTTACTAAAGCAACAAATTTAGTACTTAAAGGTGCAAAATTAATCGGAGCTAATTCCGATGTTTCAGGACCTATCGAAAATGGAATTATGCCAGCCTGTGGTGCTCTGATTGCACCTATAGAAATCGCAACAGGTAAGAAGGCATACTTCTGTGGAAAGCCTAATCCATTGATGATGAGAACAGGCCTAAAAAAATTAGGTGTTCATTCAGCTGATGCAGTCATGATTGGCGATAGAATGGATACAGATGTCATATCAGGTATGGAGAGCGGTATGTCTACAGTTTTAGTACTTTCCGGAGTGTCAGATATGGACACTGTAGAGTCTTATGCCTATAGACCTACGGTTGTACTTGGGGGAGTAGGCGATATCGTTACTATGGCAACTTCAATGGAGTAGTTGACTATTATTCATTCAAGAGATATAGTTTAACTAGAAAGGCAGGTAAAAAGCATGAATAAACTAGAAAGACTATTTCTTGCAATGATTGATTATGAGAAAGAAGTCCCAAGCCGCATTCAGCATTTGACTAAAGTGCACAGCTATGCAAGACTTATCGGTATTGCAGAGGGGATTGATGAGAAAACTCAGTATATTTTGGAAACTGCAGCATATGCTCATGATATTGGAATCAAGCCATCATACGAGAAGTATGGTCACTGTAAAGGACCGTTTCAGGAAAAAGAAGGGGTTGAGCCTGCGAAGAAAATGCTAGGTGAACTTGGATTTGAACAAGACGTGATAGACAGAGTTTGCTGGCTTATTGCACATCACCATACATACACTGACGTTGTTGGTATAGACTATCAAATTTTGCTTGAAGCAGATTTTCTTGTAAATCTGTTTGAGGACAACGAGGATAAAGATGCTATTAAAGCCGCATATGAGAAGATTTTTAAGACTGAAACGGGCAAGCATATTTGTAGAACCATGTTTGGAATATAAGTAAAAAATAAGTAAAGACCGGTATAAAAACCGGTCTTTTGTAATGCCTATATTTATAATGTGCTATCTTGAGTTACTGTTTCGCCGTAGAAAGTAATTCTTACTACGTCACCTCTAGGTGAGAATTCTAAATATCCGTATGTGTAATCTTCGCCAATTCTATCTAGATCTTCTGCGGAAAGATATGTAACTTCTTTTGTTGCATTGTCGTTGATTACTGTTACATCAATAGATCTGCATTTTACATCTTCGATAACTGGAATTTGCCAAGTTTCAAAATCGCCTTCTGCATCACCATCGTAGTCATGGGACGCAACTGTTAAAATTCCATCCTCAAAGTCTAAGATGCTTACACAAGGCATCGTAACGAAAGAACTATATACTTCATCTTGAGCAACTGTGTGAACCTGTGGAATATAATCACAATCCATATTTTCGTATACGTAAGTATTGTTCCAAATGTTTATAACTAAATATATATCGTCATTAAATAGGATCTTGCCGTCCAGCATATATTCGCCTTCTGCATCATATAACTTAACGGCTCTTTCTTCCTCTGAATAAATAAAATGATCTGTAATATCCGGGTAACCGATATAGTCACCGCATGCACATCTATTATTAATGCTCATATCTTCGTTGAAACTTAGGTAGTTAGTACACTGAGAATCAGTGCCTTCCCAAGTTGCATTTATAAGGAAGTCGCAAGGGTCACTCTTTGGGGCACTGCTACATCCCGTCATAAGTAAAATTAAAGATAATACAATAAATATTTTTTTCATTATAAATCACTCTCCTCACATGTAAGTATAACATCTAAGGATGCTTTTCAAAAGACCTTTTTAGTGATATAATACGTTCATGTGTAAAAAAGGAGAATTAATATGGAATTATTAAAAGGTAAACCCGTAGCGGATTTAATATGTGAAAAAGTTCAGGCTGAAGCAGAGGAACTACTATACAAAGGCATTTATCCAACTTTAGGAATCTTAAGAGTTGGCCATAACGAAAGTGATATTGCTTACGAAACTAGTGCTGAAAAGAAGGCAAAATCACTTGGCATGAATGTTGAAAAGTATATCATGGAAGCAAATTCAACAGAAAGCGATGTACTTGATGTGCTTGAAGTTATGAATAACGACGATAACATTCATGGGATTTTAATGTTTAGACCTCTTCCAAAGGGAATCGACGAAGAACACGTTATTAATAGAATTAATCCTAAGAAGGATATTGATGGAATTAGCTTCGAAAGCGTTAGTGGACTATTTACAGGAGCACATAATGGTTTTCCGCCATGTACAGCAGAGGCAGCTGTAGCTATTCTAGATCATTATGGAATTGAAATCAGTGGCAAGAAGGTTGTCGTAATCGGTAGAAGTTTAGTAATTGGCAAGCCGGTTGCGATGATGTTGCTTGATAGAAATGCAACAGTTACGATTTGCCACAGTAAGACAAAGCCGGAAGACTTAAAGGCTCTATGTCAGGATGCAGATATCATTATTTCTGCGGCAGGTAAGATTGGAACTGTAACAGAAGAACACGTGACTGGCAAGCAGGTTATTGTCGACGTTGGTATTAACTTTGATAAAGATGGGAAGATGTGTGGTGACGTAGACTTTGCTGGTGTAGAGGGTAAAGTATCTGCAATTACGCCAGTTCCGGGTGGTGTTGGAAGCGTAACGACGGCTTTACTTTTATATCATACAATTGAAGCGGCAAAGAGCGTTACAGGCAAAGCCCCAAGTGCTATAAATGTCACTACGTCAGCAGCAGGACTTACTCTAACAAGTAGATAAATTTACCTGTTATCACAAAGAAACAAATCAGGCAAAAATATTGACTTTTAAACGTTTTCAATGTAAAATCATATAGTTAAAAGTTAATAAAAACGATGACGAAGAGGAGTAGGCAAAGACATGCAACTCTACAGAGAATTGGGTCACAGGCTGAGAACCCAAGAGAAGGCGTTTGCTGAAGGTTGCTTTTGAGTTTTATGTATAATGAGGTGCTTTTGAGGTAATACTCAAAGGAATAAAGGTGGTACCGCGGAATTACAAATCCGTCCTTTAGTTAGGGCGGATTTTTTTATTTGCATAAATCGCCCAGAGTAAAAAACCTAAATAAAAGAGGAGAGAAACTATGGAAAAGAATTTAGCTAAAAACTACAATCCTAAAGAGTTCGAAGACCGTATCTATGAGATGTGGGAAAATGAAGGTTGTTTCAGAGCTGAAGTTGATGAAAACAAGAAGCCTTTTACAATCGTAATGCCACCTCCAAACATTACTGGTCAGCTTCATATGGGCCATGCTCTAGACCAGACTCTTCAGGACGTATTAACAAGATGGAAGAGAATGGACGGTTACAGTGCATTATGGTTACCTGGTTCCGACCATGCGTCTATCGCTACTGAAGTAAAGGTAGTAGAAAAGATCAGAAATGAAGAAGGATTAGAAAAGGCTGATTTAGGAAGAGAAGAATTCTTAAAGAGAGCTTGGGCTTGGAAGGAAGAATACGGCGGCAGAATCACTAGACAGTGTCGTAAGCTTGGTGACTCCTGCGACTGGTCCAGAGAAAGATTTACAATGGACGAAGGCTGCAACAAGGCAGTTAAGACTTTCTTCATCAAGTTATATGAAAAGGGCCTTATCTATAGAGGTAATAGACTAATCAACTGGTGTCCTGAGTGTGGTACTTCTCTTTCCGATGCAGAAGTAGAACACGAAGATAGAAACGGTAAGTACTGGTACTTCAGATACCCTGCAGTAGATGGTGGTGAAGGTATCGTTGTAGCAACTTCAAGACCTGAAACTATGTTTGCTGATGAAGCAATCGCTGTTCATCCAGACGATGAAAGATATAAGGATATTGTTGGTAAGAAGGTTATCGTTCCTTTACTTGGTAAGGAAATTCCAGTAATTACTGATATTTATCCAGATCCAGAAAAGGGTACTGGTGCTGTTAAGATTACTCCAGCTCACGACCCTAACGACTTCGAAGTAGGTAA
>JAFYLX010000002.1 GCA_017556895.1 Bacillota bacterium
CAATTTAATGGAAGTTCCGGATATGAAGAGGCGGCTGCTCAGGGTTTAATGGCTGGTATTAATGCTTCTCTTAAGATTTCTGGCAAAAAACCACTAGTTCTAGGAAGAGACGAGGCTTATATTGGCGTTCTAATCGACGATTTAGTGACTAAAGGTACTAATGAGCCTTACAGAATAATGACGTCCAGAGCGGAATATAGACTGGTTTTAAGACAAGACAACGCAGATTTGCGTTTAACAGACAAGGGATATGAGGTTGGACTGGCTTCTGAAGAGAGATATCAGCGTTATTTAACTAAAAAAGAGAATGTTGCTAAGGAATTTGAAAGATTAACAGAAAAGTCATTCACTCCTGCAGAAGTTAACGCATTCTTAGAAGCTCATGGTACTTCTCCTGTTCAGTCTAGAATTTCAATGGCAGAAATGTTAAAGAGACCTCAGATTACTTATGATGACTTAGCCGAAATCGATGATGAAACTAGACCTGGTCTATCTTATCACGAAATTACTCAGCTTGAAGTACAGATTAAGTACGAAGGATATATCCAGAAGCAGATTAACCAGATTGAAAGATTCAAGAAGCTTGAAGATAAGAAGTTAAGCCAAGATATCGAATACAAAGAAATCGAAGGTTTAAGAATCGAAGCAGCTCAGAAGCTTGATCAGATTAAGCCAGAATCAGTTGGCCAGGCTTCAAGAATTTCAGGTGTTTCACCTGCAGATATTAACGTACTTTTAGTTTATTTAGAAAAGAAGAGAAGGGCAAAATAGTGAAACAGCTTATTGATTACCTTGAAAAAAATAAGATTCCATACAGCGAAGAAACAATTAGAAAATTTGACGCATATAGAGGTGGAATCTTGCAGTGGAACGAATTCGTCAATTTAACTGCAATTAGAGATCCCGAAGAATTTACAATGAAGCATTTTGTGGACTCCGTTACTTGTTTCAATCTTCCTGAATATCAGGATGCCGAAACAGTATTAGACTTAGGTACGGGAGCGGGATTCCCTGGAGTTCCTCTTGCAATCCTATCTCCGGAAAAGGAATTCGTGCTTGTAGACTCACTAAACAAACGTCTAAAAATTATTGATGAACTGTGTGAAACCATTGGAATTACTAATGTTAAGACGGTTCACGGTAGAGCGGAAGACCTTGCGAAGAACAAGGAGCATAGAGAAAGATATCATATCTGTGTATCAAGAGCAGTAGCTAATTTATCAACATTAAGCGAATATTGTCTACCTTTTGTGAGAATGGGCGGATATATGATGGCATATAAAGGTGCCGATGCTGCTAAGGAAGCTGACGAAGCAAAGAAGGCAATTAAACTTTTAGGAGGAAGCCTTCACAAGACTTTTGATACTCCAATCGATGCTTCCGCAGAAGAACATAAGATTTTATTGATTAAAAAGGTGTCCCAGACACCATCGAAATATCCAAGAAAAGCCGGAAGTCCGGCGAAAGAACCCCTAAAGTAAGAAATTTAGGGGTTTTTTTGTGCATAAAACTTGTAATTGACCCATTCGGGAAATGTTATTATTTTCCCAAGGGGGGATAAGAAATGGAACGAAAGAAAAGGGGAATATTTGGGTTTGCAACTAGCGATAATAACTTAGAAGTTACATATGTTTCAATTGATAAGATATTTGCGAACCCATCTCAGCCAAGAAAATATTTCAAAGATGAAGCCATAGAAGAACTATGCGGGTCAATTAAGGAGTACGGAGTGTTACAACCCATACTTCTTCGTGATGATGGAAAGGGCTATACTATAATTGCGGGTGAAAGAAGATTTAAAGCGGCTAAAATGGCCGGACTTAACAAGATACCCGCAATAATAAAGTCTATGGAGAATAGGGAAGTGGCCTTAATAGCGTTGGTTGAAAATGTTCAAAGGGAAGATTTGAATTTTCTTGAAGAAGCAAGAGGCTATAAGAAGTTAATGGATGATTTCGGCCTTACTCAGACTGAAATCGCAGAGAAAATGAATAAAAAACAATCCACTATTTCAAATAAAATTAGGCTTCTAACTTTGCCGGAGGAAATACAAAAAAGCATACTCGAAAATGATCTTACGGAAAGACATGCAAGGGCACTGCTTAAACTTGGCGATGAAGATGACCGCAAACAGGTGATAAAGAGGATAGTTAATAATAATTTAAACGTAAAGCAGACAGAACGGTTAATAGAAGAAATACAAAGTAAAAAAGAAGAGGCTCTTCGAAAGAAAAATAAAATAAATTATATAAGCTATAAGATATATTTAAATACACTCCGCAAGGCTTTCAATCAGATTAAAGAAATGGAAAAAAATGCCATTTTTGAGCAAGAGGACAAGGGAGAGTATTTAGAAGTCAAGATTATTCTTCCTAAAAAAGATAGATGTTTCACGTGAAACATCTATCTTTTTTTATAATAAATATAGCAATGAATAAAAAAATATTATATAATAACACCATACGTAAAAAAGGAGGAACTATTTTGGGAAAGGCAATAGCGATATTCAACCAGAAGGGCGGAGTTGGTAAGACAACTACAAATATCAACTTAGCGGCATGTCTGGCTTTAAGAGGAAAAAAAGTATTAGTTTTAGATATAGATCCACAGGGTAATACAACAAGTGGTCTTGGCATTGCCAAGAAGGAACTTGAAGACACTGTGTATAATATTTTAGTAGATAATGATTATGATCCTAGAAATGCAATTATCGAAACGGGTGTTGAAAATCTTGACTTAATCCCTGCAAGCGTTGATTTAGCAGGTGCAGAGGTTGAATTAGTTCAGGTTGAAGGAAGAGAAAAGGCATTAAAGATAGGAATTGAAAAGATTAAGGATAACTATGACTATATCTTTATCGACTGTCCACCATCACTAGGATTACTTACAATTAACTCATTAGCAGCAGTGGATAGCGTTCTTATTCCTATTCAGTGTGAGTTCTACGCGCTGGAAGGGGTTAGCCAGCTTGTGAGCACAATTGAGTTAGTAAAGAAGAGTTTGAATCCTGCACTAGAAGTTCAGGGTGTTATTCTAAGCATGTTCGATGGCAGAACAAATTTATCTGCACAGGTTGTTCAGGAAGTAAAGAGATACTTCGGAGGAAAAGTATATTCAACTGTTATTCCACGTAACGTAAGACTCGCAGAAGCACCAAGCTATGGATTACCGATTACATTATACGATCCAAAGTCTAAAGGGGCAGAAGCATATATGGAATTCTCAGAAGAATTTATCGAACTGGAGGAAGAATAATATGGCGGCACCAAAAAAAGGTGGTTTAGGTAGAGGACTTGATGCTCTTTTCGCTGATGTTCCCGTTAAAGAACCGGTAAAAGATGAAAAGAAAGTGAAGAAGTCAAAGGAATCCGCAAGCGAAAATGTTAATGATGCAGATTCTGTAAAATATATAAAGATTCACGATATAATGCCGAATGTTAACCAGCCAAGAAAAACATTCAATGAAGAAAAGATAGAAGAACTGGCTGCATCAATCAAGGAACACGGCATTATTCAGCCAATCGTAGTAAGAAAGCATGATAAGGGATATGAAATCGTAGCAGGTGAAAGAAGATGGCGTGCTGCAATGAAAGCAGAGTTATCTCAAGTTCCTTGTTTGATTAGAGAACTTGATGATGAGCAGAACATGCTTATAGCTATCATCGAAAACATGCAGAGAGAAGATCTTAACCCTATTGAAGAAGCCGAAGGTTTAAGACAGATGACTGATACTTTCGGAATGACTCAGGAACAGGTTTCAAAGAGTGTAGGTAAGAGTAGACCATACATTACTAACTGCATGAGACTACTTAAGCTTCCTGAATATGTCAAAGACAGTATTGCAGACGGAAGACTATCAGCAGGACACGGAAGAACTCTTATTACCTTAAAGAATGAAGAAGAAAGAAAAGCTCTTTGGGAAAGAATTCTAAACGAAGGACTATCCGTACGTGAGGCAGAAAAGTTAGCGGCACAGGAAGACAAACCAAAGAAACGTAAGCCTGCGACAAAGAGAAAAGATCCGAACACTGCTAGAGTAGAGGAGGAGCTAAAGGCTGCTCTAGGAACAAAGGTAGTCATAAACAATACAGGAAATAAAGGCAAAATTGAGATAGAATATTACTCAAAAGATGAACTGGAGAGATTAATAGAACTATTGAAATCACTTGCTTAAAGGAGGATGTTTCACATGAAACTATTGTTTCTTTTAATGCTTACATGGAACGTTATTACGTTCATCATCATGGGTATCGACAAGTTTAAGGCTAAGCATGACAAAATGAGAATCAGTGAAAAGAATCTTCTGTTATGCTCATTATTTATGGGTGCAGTTGGCATCGGTTTAGGCATGATGGCATTTAGACACAAGACTAGAAAAATCAAATTCCAGGTTCTTGTGCCTATAACATTAATAATAAATGCAGCGGTTATATACGGACTGTTTTATTACAACATAGTTTAGGAGGAAGTCCCTCGTTTAGAGGGACTTTTATTATTATGAAAAAACAAGAACTAAAAGCTTTTACAAATCAATTGGCTAGGGAACTTATAAGCATTGGAATCCCAATATCTACAAGCATCGAAGATATCGTTATAAATACAAGGGCAAAGTCAAGATTTGGGGCGTGTAAGGCTAAGAAAAGCAAACTAGGAATAAAGAAGTTCACTATCGAAATATCTGAAGAGGTACTAGAGTGTGAAACAAAAGATCTAGCCGCAATTATAATTCATGAATTACTCCACACTTGCAAAGGATGTTTTAATCATGGAAATAAATGGAAATTATACTGCGACCAAGTAGAACAAAAGCTTGGCTACAAGATAACTAGAACAACAAAGTACGAAGATTTAGGACTAGAAAGACCAAAAGAAAAAGAAGAAATAAAATATTTGGTTAAATGTTCCGGGTGCGGGGCAGAATTCCCAAGGAAAAGAATGTGTAATCTAGTCAAAACTCCAGAGCGTTATAGATGTGGCAAATGCGGGAATATCTTGTATTTATCAAGGTAAAATCCCTACATCTTGTAGATGAAAAATGTTTTTAAATGTGCTATAATATACGGATAATATGCCGAACTATGCCCATAGGGCAGAATATCACAAAACAAACACGGAGAAGCCATGGAAGCAACTAATTTTGAAAATATAATATCATCATATATACCTATGCCTGTTTGTATGATCAACAGCAACGGTAAGATTACGAGCGCCAATGATAAAATCGGCGAAGTATTTATTTATGATGCAATCATAGATGCAGATATTTTCGCGTTGACAGGTGTTAAAACGGCAGATCTTTTTGAGGCGGCAAAAGATAGTACACGTCATATTATCATTAGGAGAAACGACAGAATCTTTAAATTGATATGCCAAACAACATCGGATGCAGAAGATAGTCATTTGACTATTGTTTTCAGTGATGTAACAGGATTTGAAGAACTTAAAGAAATGTACAATAATGAAAAATTGTGCATAGGTAAGATTCAGATCGATAATTACGATGAACTCATAGCAAACACACCTGCAGATGCGAGAGTCGCTGTTTCTAATGAAATTGATAGAATAGTTAGAAAATGGGCCGAAAAAATAAGCGGTGCTATCAATAGAATGAAAGACGATGCTTACGTAATCAACTTTGCACAGGTACAAGTAGAAAAGATTATAGCATCTAAGTTTGATGTATTAGACGAAGTAAGACAGATCGAAACAGGAACTGATTTCCCGGTTAGCCTTAGTATCGGTATAGGTGTAGGAGGTAAGACTCCTATCCAGACAGAAGAATATGCTGATGCTGCCCTAGACCTAGCTCTTGGCCGCGGTGGCGACCAGGCGGTTTTAAAGAGAAACAGCAAGATTGAATACTTCGGAGGCAAACTTCAGACAGTAGAAAAGAGAAACAAGGGTAAGTCAAGAATCGTTGGCCACGCCCTTAGACAGCTTATAGATCAGTCAAAGAAGATTTTTGTTATGGGTCATGTGAACCCGGATATGGACTGCTTTGGTGCGGCACTTGGTGTTATGAAACTGTGCAGCCTAAGAGAGAAGGAACCATATTTAATCATCGATAATTACAAAGACGCTTTAAGCACAGTCTTCAAGGAAGCGAAGTCCACTGACGAGTATAAATTCATAACTAGCGAAAAAGCTAAGACTTTAGCAGACAAAGAAAGTTTGCTTATCATCTTGGATACACATAGACCTAGTATGGTACAGTGTCCGGATCTTCTTGAAATTTGCGAGAGAATTGTAATAATCGACCATCACAGAAGAATGGAAGACTTTATCGAAAATCCGGTTCTTGCATATATGGAATCTTACGCATCATCAACTTCAGAGCTTGTTGCGGAGATTTTACAGTATATGACAAACAAGAAGGCTTTAACTAAGTTTGAAGCGGAGGTTCTTCTTGCCGGTATGACAATTGATACTAACGGCTTCACTGTAAAGAGCGGCGTTAGAACATTTGAGGCTGCGGCTTGGCTTAGACGTCAGGGGGCAGATCCAACAGAAGTAAGAAGATTTTTCCAGGAAGATAGGGAAAGTTTCACAATAAAAAGTAGAGCTTTAGCGGATGCAGTTTTCCATGAAAACGGAGTTATGACTTCCATATGCAAGACGGTTCATGCCGATGAGCAGGTTATATGTGCTCAGGTTGCAGACGAATTGCTTACAGTAAGGGGAGTCAAAGCTAGCTTCGTAGCTGGAGTTAATACTGAAGGCAAGACCGTTATCAGTGCACGTTCCCTCGGAGAGGTAAACGTTCAGGTAATAATGGAAAAATTTAACGGTGGCGGGCATTTAACTACAGCTGCTGCTCAAGTAGATATCAGTCCTGAAGAATCAATAGAAAAAATATTAGAATATATGGAGGAAGAATAATGATTGTTATTTTAAATAAAGACGTAAAAGGTACAGGTAAAGCAGGCGATGTAGTAAAGGTTAATGACGGTTTCGCAAGAAACATGTTACTTCCAAAGGGCCTAGCTACAGAAGCAACAAAGGGTAACGTTAGACACCTAGAAAAGCAGAAGGAAATCGCTGCTGAAAAGAAGGCTGCAGAAAAAGCTGCTGCAGTAGCTCAGGCAGAAAAGATTAAAGAACTTGCAGTTGTTATTAAGACAAAGGCAGGCGACGGTGGCAAGATCTTCGGTTCCATCACATCTAAAGATATCGCTGACGCACTAAAGGAACAGCACAAGATTGATGTGGATAAGAAGAAGATTCAGCTTGGAACGCCAATCAAGAACATCGGCGAAATGAACGTTGATATCAAGCTTTACACAGAAGTAACTGCAAACCTAAAGGTTGTTGTTGAAGCAAAATAATAATTTGTAAGATTTGGAATTAATATAGACTAAAGTAGGGAGAAAAAGATGGAAAGAATACCTCCACATAATCTGGAAGCAGAGAGATCTACCATCGGGGCTGCGATGCTGAGCAAGGAAGCTCTAATGGACGTTTCCGAAGAAGTGAGAGCTGAGGACTTCTATAACGAAGCCCACAGAGAAATCTTCGGTGCGATTATGGATTTATATCGTGACAATGTTGCGGTAGATATGCTTACAGTATGCGAAGAACTTAATAAGAAAAAAGCTCTAGACATGGTAGGGGGAAGAGCATACATTGCTACACTTACATCCGAAGTACCTTCTACTGCCAACGCCGGTGAATATGCGAAAATCGTAGCAGAAAAAGCTATGATGCGTCAGCTGATTTCTGTTTCAGAAGAAATCGCTGCGAAAGGGTATGACGACAAGGTGGCGGCAACAGAGCTTATCGACCGTGCAGAAGCTGATATTTTCCGCGTTGCACAGAAGCGACAGAAGAACGATTATGCCAAGATTCAGGACGTTCTTCTAAAGAACTTAAAACAGATTGACGAAGCACAGAAGACTAGCGGAAGCGTAGTAGGTCTTCCAACTGGCTTCAAGACTTTAGATGAAAAGACTTCAGGTTTACATAAATCTGACCTTATCATCCTAGCAGCTCGTCCGGGTATGGGTAAGACTGCCTTTGCACTTAATATTGCAGAGCAGAGTGCCATCAAGGCGGGCGCATCTGTCCTAATCTTCAGCTTGGAAATGTCTCAGGAACAGCTTGGCCAGAGACTTATCGCTATGCAGGCTAGAGTAGAATCCGAAAAGATCAAGAAGGGTGAACTGGATCGTAAGGATTGGGACAGAATCAATATGGCTCTAAACGAGCTAAACGGCACAAAGATCGTAATTGATGACACACCTGGTGTATCAATTATGGAAATGCGTAACAAGTGTAGAAGACTTAAGGCTGAACAGGGTCTGGATTTAATCGTTGTAGACTACCTTCAGCTAATGACATTCGACGGAAGAGCAGACTCCAGACAGCAGGAAATTTCTGCCCTTTCAAGACACCTAAAGCTTCTTGCAAGAGAAATGGATTGTCCGGTAATCGTATTATCACAGCTTTCTAGAGCGCCTGAACTTAGACAGGATAAGAGACCTATGCTTTCCGACTTAAGAGAATCAGGTTCCATCGAGCAGGATGCTGACATTGTAATTTTCCTATATAGAGACGACTACTATAACGAAAATACAGAAAAGCCGGGGGTATGTGAAGTACACCTAGCAAAACACAGAAGTGGTTCCACGGATAGAGTTGAACTTACTTGGGTTGGCAGATACACTAAGTTTAGTGATAAAGCACTATAATTATGCAGGAGGTATTTATGATAACTAAGGATATGACTGTTTCCGAAGTATTGGAAAAGGATGACAAGTACGAGGCTATTTTTGAGAAAAACTTCCTGTCATGTGCAGGATGCCCCGGAGCTCAGATGGAAACGTTAGAGCAGGCGGCAGAAGGTCACGGAATTAGTCTTGAAAAACTTTTAGCAGATTTAAACGGAGCTGAATAATGGGCTTTAGCAGTGAAAAAATCAAAGATTTTTATCTACTGTCTACTGACGTAGAGAATATCTTTATAAACGAATATATGCCTACAGCCCCAGGAGACTATGTCAAAGTATTTCTCTACGGGCTACTGTATAGCAAGAACCAGAGTGAAATCACAAGCAAACAGTTTGCCGGCCAGCTTCAGATGACTGAAAAACAAGTTGAAGAAGCTTGGAACTACTGGGAACAGCTAGGCATTGTTTCAAAAAGATACATAATAAATACTAATGATTATGACATTGAATTTAAGAATTTGAGAGCTATGATGTACTCAGGACTTTTAGATACTTCAAAGCCTGAACCGAGCATTGTGGTGGCAGAAGAGGATACGCCTCTTGTGAACGAAATTCTTAGAGACTTAATCCATAGCGTTGAGCAGGCTCTAGGCAGAGTAATGTCCCCAAAAGAAAGCATGGAAGTCGCCTCCTGGTATGAAGATCTTGGAGCGACAACTGAGGTTATAATGGGTGCCGTAGAATATTGCATCGAAAAGGGCAAGCGCGGCATAAACTATATGGCCAAAGTCGTACTGCAGTGGACTAAGGACGGTTTTAAGACAGCAGAGGATGTACAGAATCACATCAGTTCTCTTGAAGCACGTTACGGAAACTATAAGAGAATCTTACAGGCCCTTGGCCTTAACAGAGCTGCCACTGAAGCCGAAAGGGATATGATCGACAGCTGGTTCGACGAGATGGATTATAATATGGATAGGGTTATGGATGCATGTGTCAAAGCATCATTTATTTCCAGCCCTAACATTAGATATGTAAACAAGGTTCTTGAGAACTGGGCCGAAGAGGCAAAGATCGACGGCAGAAATGTAAACAATAAGCTAGCAATCAGCAAGGCTGATTTGAATAGATACTACGAACATCTTAGAAAAGAAGCAGAAGCTCAGGCCGAAGCTAGAAAGATGGAAGTATATGACGAATTACCAAGAATTGAGGAAGTTGACAAGGAACTCCTTAGCCTTGGTATGAAGCTTTCCAGAACATTGCTTGGAGGCAATGCTTCTGAGGTTGAAAAGACAAAGAAATTTATTGAACATTTAGAAGAAGAAAGAGCGGTATTGTTAACTGAAAACAATTATCCAGAAGACTATACTGACGTAAAGTATCTTTGCGACAAATGTAGCGACACTGGAGTAACCGACGACGGCGGACGTTGCTCATGTGTGAAGGAAAGAATGGGAGAAGCAGAATTATGGCTAAATTCAAGTTCATCGAAAAGTTAATAAAGAAGGATGCCACGGAAGAAAAGCCTGTAAAGACTAAAGAAGAAAGCAAAAAAGAAAAGATGGATCTTCTTTTTACGGTCGGTGCGGAAGCGGTTAATCTAGTAGATGAAAGTTTAATCGAAGCGGGAGAAATTGCAGAAGCAGGCGTTCAGGGCGCTTTTAGCGTATGTGGTTCACTAGTGGACTTTGTTGACCAAACTATAGCAATTGCTGAGTGGGCGGTTACTAAGGTACTAGTATATATCGGTCGTAAGGTACACGATGCTCACGTACTAATTGATAAACACAGAAAAATTATCCTAAAGAATCTACTTGTTCTTGGCGCGGGTGCCTTAGCACTGGTAATGATCTTTTCATGGGCAACAGACTACGAATATTCATACCATGGTAGACCTTTAGGTATTGTTGAGGAACAAAGAGACGTAATTGAAATTCTAGAGCTTGCCAGCGAAGAATTATCAAAGGAATATGGCTCTAGCATTAACATCGACCCTGAGACTGATATTACATTTAGAGCTGTAGTATCAAGTGACAGAGAAATCGATGATCAGGATACAGTACTAAAGAGATTAACTTATATGGGTGAAATCAATGCCGAAGTGGCAGCGATTATGGTAGATGGTAAGCCGCTGGTTATCGTAGAGAGCCAAAAGGTTGCAGAAGAAGTATTACAGAAAATAAAGAATACTTTCGTTAAGGACGCACATAAGGTTGAATATGAATACATCGGCTTTGCAGAAGACGTTAAGGTTGAACCATATACTACAACTCTAAAGAATGTATCCGGTAAGAATGCTGCAATCCAGAAGTTATTAAGCGGTGGACAGGCTGCAGTTGTATACACTGTTAAATCAGGTGATACACTATATGATATCTGCATAGATAACGATTTAACTATGGAGGACCTAGAAACTTTAAACCCTGGAATTTCAACGGAATTGATCCGTCCGGGAGATAAGATTAATCTAAGCAAGGTAATTCCATTACTTACTATTGAGACTATCGAAGTTTCAACTTATGCAGAAAAGGTACCATTCAAGACAGAATACAAGGATTCAGATTTCTACTACGAAGGGGAAACTGTATTAGACAGATCCGGTGTAGATGGTAAGGATAGTGTAACTGCTAGAATTACTAAGAGAAATGGCGAAGTAATCGATAAGAAGGAACTTAAGAGAGAAAGAATCGTTGAACCGGTAAGCGAAATCTTGCTTAAAGGTACTAAGAAGGCACCACCTAAGAAGGGTACTGGAACATTCATAATGCCAACACATGGTGTTCTAACTTCCGAATTCGGTTATAGATGGGGTAAGAACCACGACGGTATCGATATCGGTGCTTCAACAGGTACAGCTATCAGAGCGGCAGACGGTGGTACTGTAACTCTTTCTGAGTACTACTACGGTTACGGTCTAACAATCATCATCGACCACGGTGGCGGTTACAAGACTTTATACGGACATAACAATGCTAACTACGTAACAGTAGGACAGCAAGTATTCCAGGGACAGACAATCGGTGAAGTAGGTAACACTGGTTACTCAACAGGACCTCACTTACACTTCGAAATCATGTACCACGGTACTCCGGTTAATCCGTATAACTACTTCTAGTTAACTTAATATTTCTGGAGTGCGTCGGAAAAGTGAGACACGAAAAGTAAAGAATTGTGCTAACATATGTATAGCTGGAGGATGTGATTTTTCACATCCTCTTGTTTTTTGTTATTTTAAGGGAGTAACCCTTGGCGAATTTATATTTGCAGAACGAAGTGATAAAGAATGATGTTGCCACATATATTACAACAATATCTAAAATACGGTGGATATCGGAGGTCTTATACATGGAGAACCATTATTTATCACTGGAAAACCGCGAAAAGCTGACGCTAAATCAGGTGGTGGACGTGGACGCGTTTGATGAGAACAATCTTTGGGCTAACATCAAAGAGGGGGCTGTTGAGATTAGCGGAGAAAATTTAAGCGTTGAGAAGCTGGATCTTGACGAGGGCCTGCTAGTTGTTAAGGGAAAGATTAAGACTTTCACATATATCGATGAAAAACTTCATGCTAAAAGCAGATTGGCAAGGCTTTTAAAGAAATGACGGTTTTAATATCAAAACAGCTTACAATAATCTTCTATATGTGTGCTTGCGGGCTTTGCGCTGGACTTGTTTTAGACATTTTTAAGATTTTCGTAAGAAGATTTTTTGATAAAAACACAATAGCTACAATTATCATAGGTATAATAGCTGCAGTAGTAATAGCGTACCTAATAGAAGAGTACTCTTTTTTCTGCCAAAACGGGAAGCTGAGTATGACTGGGGCCGTATCATTCTTTGTCGGCCTTTGGTTGTGGTGCAAAAACTTTTGTGATATAATCTCACTGGGAGAAAATAATGAGCAAAAAAGGGAAAAGGCTCCGTGAGTTTGAGAAAAATAACAGAACCTATAACTTTGCTGA
>JAFYLX010000041.1 GCA_017556895.1 Bacillota bacterium
ATCAGGCCAAAAACATGGTCCTATTTAAGCATGTCCCTACTTAAACACGACTCTGTACTTCATAGATAGAGATACGGGTCTATAGGAAAGCTTTGTTTTTCTTAGGTTTTCTAGTCCCATATCTTCTTCTCTGTTAATGTAGATAGTTTCTTCTGGCAGTCTTTTGCAAAATTCATTATTGATAGCCTGATACAGGCCTCTAATTCTGTCGTCCGCCTTTTCAACATGTACCAGAACTTTCTCCTTGCGGTTTGTCTTGGCGAATTCGCCGAATGTAACAGCCATAATCTTGCCATCTATGCGGATTATGCCCGATAATAGACCCTTACCTACAAATTTTAGCATTTCCTCGATAGCTTCGTTTTCCATCTCTAAGATTTCCTTCCATTCGTCAGGAGTTTCTTCAAGTTTGTACTCATTTTTGCCGAGTATATAGTCCATGATTTCAGGTACCATCTCGGCAGTTGCCTCCTCGTAAGTAAACTCTGTGTTTCTCAAGAAATAGTTTAGATGGTTCTTCTTCTGATGGTATTTGCGACCGCTTAGATTAACTAAGTCTTCTTTTAAATAGATGTAGTCAGCATCGTCTCTGCTTTCTTCAAGTTCCACTTGCTGGCCATAGGCTTCCTTAAGAATTGGAGCTATAGTCTCTGGTACAAGGCCCATGCACATAGGCTGTCCTTTTTCTGCAAACATTCCTCTGCAAACCTCAATAGTTTCCTTCAGTTTAGCAGGGTCATAGCCACCATCTTTAGTTAAAGGAACGGACATGCAATACATCGGGCCACCTTCTTCATTTTCCGACATGGCACCGATACACAGATAATCCCCTATTACTTCCCATGTGATGTTATGAGTGTTTCTCCACATATAGTTTGCGATAAATGTGTAGCTGGAAGAATTATAGTCATATCCATCGAAGTAGCTGTTTAATAAATCGATTTGTTCTTTACTTAAATTGTCAAATTTATTCTTAAATATCATTATTTTACAATTGCGCTAATGGCCTTGAACTCAGGCGCCTTAGCTCCCCCTAATAATTCGTATAAAATGCTTTCAGTACAAGTAACTGTCGCACCTGCAGCTGCCATCTTTGCCACAGAAATGCTATGGTTTTCCAAATCTCTTGATCTCATGCAATCGGCAGCAAGAACAACCTTATATCCTGCTTCAAGAAGATCCAAAGTAGTCTGCTCAACGCAGATATGAGTCTCGATACCTGCCATGATAACAGTCTTTCTGCCAGACTCCCAAAGCGCATTCTTAAACTCTTCGTTCTTGTAGGCACTGAACGTAGTCTTGTCAATTTCAGCGAATTCGCCAAGGGCGTTAGCCACTTCGTCAGTCGTTACGCCAAGACCTCTCGCGTACTGAGTAGTAACCAGCTTTGGTACTTCGAAAACATTAAGGCCTGATGCCAGCTTGATGATATTTTTTTCTACTTTTTCTTTTTCTGCCATCGCAGGAAGAAGTTTTTCCTGGAAGTCTATTGCCACTAAAATTGTATCTTCTCTATTTAATCTAACTATATTATTCATATTTTAAGCTCCCATTTTTCCATCTCTTTTAGTCCCGCGTAATCATTCAAATCGTATTTGATGGCGGAAATCGTCGCATATCCATCGTTGATGAGTTTTACGTCTAAATCATCCTCGTGATTGCCTATTTCTATCGGTTCTCCCGTATACTTATATGTCACTGTGCCGTTTCCTCTTGAAATTTCTTCGAATACCTGATCGTACTCTACAGTTCCAAGTTTTGCAGGCTTAACACCCTTGATATTTTCCATAGGAATGTCCGGCGTATTGATGCTGATTACGCCTAATCTTCCCTTGGCTTCGAGGGCTATAGGTAATACATCTACGGCCAGCTTACATGCGCCTTCGAAATATGTGGCATCATGGCTGCATACGGAAACCGCCACCGCTGGGATTCCTTCAAGCATACCTTCTGCCGCAGCGGATACAGTGCCGGAATACATATTATCAGTACCTAGGTTTGCTCCTAGGTTGATTCCTGCATATACGGCATCCATGTGGATGCCTTTTTTCTTAAGAAGATCTAGCCCTAGCTTGACGCAGTCTGCCGGCGTTCCGTTACATTCTAAAGCGTACTTTGCCCCAGGAAACTCGACTTCTCTTACAGTTATTTCTTTTCTAAGGCTGAGGGCATGGCTAGATGCACTTCTCTGAGTGTCTGGCGCAACGACATAAATGTCTGCACAAGTCCCCATAGCCTCCACTAGTTTCTTTATTCCGATTGCATCAATTCCATCATCGTTTGAAATTAATATGTTCATTCTTCAATTTCCATTACCTTTCCAATGCTGTCGTTAATAACAAGGTCTGCTCTATCGTCATACTGAGTCGCCTGCTTATTAATCAACACTAAATTATTCCCACGAAAATAGCGAATTAAACCCGCCGCAGGATAAACTACTAAAGAAGTACCTCCGATAATCAGCGTGTCAGCCTCCTGAATAGCCTTGATTGCTCCCATCATGCAGTTATCGTCTAGCGCTTCTTCATAAAGCACCACGTCAGGCTTTACGATTCCACCGCATTCCTTGCAGTGAGGAATTCCGTCTTTGCAGTTTGCTTCGTCCATTATGTAGTGAACATCATAAAAAGCGCCACAATGAGTACAATAGTTTCTAAGAACGCTTCCATGAAGTTCGAACACCTTCTCATTGCCCGCCTTTTGATGAAGTCCATCTATATTTTGCGTAATAACGGCCTTAAGCTTGCCCTGTTTTTCAAGATAAGCAAGAGCCTTATGGGCCTTGTTTGGCTCGGCATCTAGATAAATTAAATTCTTTTTATAGTAATCATAGAAAGTCTTCATATGTCTTACGAAAAAAGAATGTGATAACATCTCTTCAGGTGAATGACCGTATTCCTTCTGGGCGTTATAAAGGCCCTTTTCGGAACGGAAATCAGGAATGTTACTCTCTGTTGAAACTCCTGCGCCTCCGAAGAAAACTACGGATGCAGAGTTATCTATGATTTTCTTTAATCTTTCGTCCATATTATCCTCCTTGAAAAATTAACATCATTGCAAATATTATATCACTTATGATAAACTTTTGGTAGAACTTTAGGGAGGTTTGAGATATGAAGAAAAACAAGGAAAAACTAGCCTTAGTTCTCGCCGGTGGCGGTGCTAGGGGCGCTTACGAAGTTGGGGTTTGGCAAGCGATGGCAGAACTTGGCATGGAAATCGATATTGTAACCGGCTCATCAGTTGGTTCAATCAATGGCGCTATGGTATGTCAGGGTGATTTGGAACTTTCTCTAAAAATGTGGAAAGAAATGGAGACTCATAAAGTTTTTGATGTACACGAAGGTTTCCAAAATTTCGACTACGCAAAAGAGATAATTTTGAACAAAGGCGCAGGTTCTACAAGACTCAATGAACTTCTACACAAATACGTTGACGAAGAAAAAATCCGTGCGTCTTCCATCGACTACGGACTTACTACTGTTGAGCTAAAGACCCTTAAGCAGCACTTCCTTTTTAGGGAAGATATCAAGGAAGGCCAGATAGTAGACTACATACTGGCAAGTTCTTCTGCCTTTCCGGTAATCCACGCACACGAGATCGACGGCGTTGAGTATATCGACGGCGGATATGCCGACGTAATGCCAATAGACATGGCTATAAAGAAGGGTGCTACTAAGGTAATCGCCGTAAGGCTACATGGATTGGGTTTCGAAAGAAAACCTTCCAATGCAGAAAACGTAGATATTACTATCATCGATCCGAAGTGGGATTTAGGGGATACACTTATCTTCGATGTTGATAACGCGAAGAAAATCATGCGTCTTGGTTACCTAGATGCGATGAAGGCCTTTGGCATCTTCGACGGTAATTACTACACATTTGCAAAGGAAACTTTTAGTAAGACTGATATGAAAATGGCCGATGCGTGCGCAAAGGTTTTTGACATGGATCCCGGATTGATTTACACGAAGGAATCTTTCCTTGCTAAGCTTAAGTATTCCTTTGAGACATCCGAGACAGATTTGAATGAGGCTATCAGTAAGCTTCGTCATCTCAGCAATAACACAGTTAGTCTCCACGATACAGTAAAAGTCCTTAAGGAGGCTGCAAAAGACGCTGTTCACATGCGTGTATTTTGCATTTTGATTGCCCAAAATATTAAGGAAAAGGGTAAGGACAGCATCTTCGTCAAAAATACCGTAGCGAAGATAATCCCTGAATCTGTATATGCGGCTAAATTCTTAATTAAATATAACCTGATATAACAAAAGGAGCTTCAAAATATGAAGCTCCTTTTTCTAGTTAGTTTCGTCAATTCTATATTCAAACATCTTCTTCGCCGGCGTCTTATACAGTGTCGCTGTAATGATAAGAGCAATTACAATGCCCACGCCAAACTGAATAGCGTTGAATGGTACACCTAAGATGCCAGCTAGCATATTTCCTGCAAAGGCCCCGTCTACAAGAGCATATCCGATTACCATAACAACTCCTGCAATGACCATTCCTATGATTTGTACAATCGGAACACCTGCAACCTTAACATAATTCTTCTTTCTTTTCATTGAAATCTCAACGAAAAGACCCATGATATATGCCATCAAGAACTTAATAATCAATGTCCATGGTGCATATATTGCATATCCGCCAAAGATATCTGCCATAGCAGATCCTACGCCTGAAGCAATCGCACCGTGTTTCTTTCCTAAAAGAAGGACTGAAACAAATATAAATGTATCCCCTAAATGAACGTACCCTTGTGTAAATGGCGCTGGTATTCTAATAGAAAATGTCGCCAAAAGCACCAAGCAAAGCATAAGTGCTGTCAAAACTAATTTACTTGTTTTTTCTGATCTAGTCATATCTAAAACCCCTTGTCTTATTTTAACTATGCTATTATAATACAACTAAAATGTAATCTTTAAAATATGTAATTACATTTATTTTCATAAGTACAGTTCGAAGGAGATACATTTATGAAACCTATTCTAGTCGAATTTGATAACAATTCTTCCGAGTCTCTATACGTACAGTTATACAAGAGTATTCGAGATGACATCTTAGCCGGAGAATTACAGGGTGGAGAAAAACTCCCGTCTTTGCGTTCCCTATCTAAGAGTTTAAATATCAGCATTACTACGGCTCAGCTTTCATATAATCAGCTTTTGGTGGAAGGCTACATAGTAAGTAAACCTCAGTCAGGCTATTATATTGCAGAGGTTTCGTCCTCTAGACAAAAGGAAAAGCTAGAATTCCTTGAGGATTTAGATCCAAAAGAGTCTTCAAGTATTTCAAATCCATACCTATGCGATATGGATTGCTTTGACTTCATAAAGTGGAAAAAGTGTAATTCCAGAGTTTTTAACGACTACTCTGATCTGTTGCTCTTTGAGAGTGATCCTCAAGGAGAAATCATCCTAAGAAATCAGATTGCAAGATATGTACACTCCGCAAGAGGCGTAAAGTGCAACCCTGCCCAAATAGTAATCGGTGCAGGTACTCAGCAGATAACTAGCCACCTATGTCGTATTTTGTCAAAAATGGGCATAAACCACGTGTCGCTAGAAAGTCCGGGCTACCTACCGGTACAGAGTATGTTGCAAGATAATGGTTTTGCACTTTCCCATATTCCCGTTGGCAAGAATGGTCTAGACATTTCAAAACTTCCTATGAACATCGCTTCAGCCGTATATGTCAGCCCATCCAACCAATTCCCAACAGGCACGGTTATGCCTGCAGGTCGTCGTCATCAATTGTTAGACTGGGCAACGGATAACAACAGTATTATCATCGAAGACGACTATGACAGCGAACTCCGTTACTTCGGCAAACCGGTTCCATCACTAAAAAGTCTTGATACTAACGACAATGTTGTGTATTTGGGTTCATTCTCATCGACACTATTTCCTGCCATAAAGATTTCATACATGGTATTGCCTGAATCCATGGCAGATATTTTCCAGCAAATAAAAAGACAGTATACTCAGACTTGTTCCAAGGCTGAGCAGCTTACACTGGCTCTCTTCATGGAAAACGGTTACTACAATACGGGTATTAAAAAGCTGAGAAACCTTTATTCGCAAAAGCTGGCACTAACTATGCAGTGCTTCGAGAAGTATGGAAACAACGACGTCTTGCCTGTGAATACGCAGTCAGGCATCAATCTTTCACTAAAGATTAAGACAAAAAAATCAGCCGAAAAACTTTGCGCTGAAGCAAAATCTCTCGGCTTATTGATGATTCCTCTTTCAGAATTGACTGACCAGGAAACTACGTCTTTAATTTTCTATTACAGCAAACTGCCGCTATCAAGCATTGAAGCTTCCATAAAAGAAGTGCTCAAGCTATGGCAGGCTAATGAGTGATGAGTTCTAGACTGTCGTCAGACATCGTAACCTCACCGTCTTTATCGATAAATATGGCCTGAACACCATCTAGTCCCTGGATGAGTTTTAGGCCTTTTTCTTTGCCTAAAGCAAGGCAGCTTGTACTTAGGCCGTCGCAATCAACGGAATGTCCCTTATCTGCAACTATTGTTACAGCTAGCAAATCAGTGTCCACGGGATAACCTGTCTCGCTGTTTAGTACATGGTGGTAACGCTTGCCATCTAATTCAAAGTATCTTTCGTATGTTCCGGAAGTTACTACAGTCTTGTCCTTACATTTTACCAATCCTAGCAGCCCTTCGGAGTTAGGATCTGCTATACCTACTGAAAATTCAGCGCCTACAGGGTTGTCTATTGATTCTCCCTTTTCACCAACTACTACGATGTTACCGCCTAGGTCTACAACCGCACTTGTAACACCCTCTGATTCTAAAAATTCCGCTACTCTGTCGGCGATATATCCCTTTGCAATACCGCCTAAATCCAGTTCTGCTTCAGGGTCTGTAAGTCTAATAGTGCTACCTTCTACCACAACACAGTTATAGTCAACGTGCTTCATAGCATCAGCAATTACGGCTGAATCAGGAATAACTCCAACATGGTTACCCTGATCGTCCATTTCCTGGAAGTTCCACAAATCACTTACTCTTCCGATGGTAATATCGAAAGCGCCTTCTGATAATCTGCTGTACTCTAGACCCTTATTTACAACCTCTATAGTGCACTCCTTTACTTCAACAGCCTTCCCATTTGCATGGTTAATCTTATACACATCGCTATCTTCGATAGTCTTGCTCAAAAACTTTTCG
>JAFYLX010000042.1 GCA_017556895.1 Bacillota bacterium
CTTACGCTCAAACATGCGGAATTTCAGGGACTAACGTATTTTAATAAAATTAAGAATCACTAAGCATCCTGTGGAGGCTGCCAAAAGAAAAGACAAATGTCAATTTTTAAATAAAATAACTCCACAAAGCATACTACGACGAATGTAGTGGCAGCGAGCAGCTACGCTGCGAGCCTGCCGGCATGACGGGTGGATGAGGTCATGGTTCAAATTTTAGTAAGAGGGTATATCTGCATGAATTTGGTCACAAATACCCCGAAAAATCTATTTTGGCAGGGTATTTTAAGCTTTTCATAACATTCATACCCGTACAAGCGATCATTTTGCATGCTTTTTGGTGAAAAAGGGGTATTATTATTTAAATATCGCGCGAAATACCCTTGTATGGGTATAAATATTTTTCCGGTATAGGTATTTTGCGGCATATACATAGGTACAAAATAAAAATAGACACGGACTTTAGCAGCCCCTGTCTATTTTTTCATGTACATGTTCGACTAAATCGGATTACGCTTCTTCGATAGCGCCTACAGGACACTGACCTGCACAAGCACCACAAGAGATGCACTTGTCAGCATCGATTTCAAATTTGCCATCGCCCATAGAAATAGCGCCTACAGGACACTGAGCTTCACAAGCTCCACAGCATACACAAGAATCGCCAATTACGAATGCCATAGTTAAGTTCCTCCTATTAAAGTTATAATGTAAAATAAATTGATATTAATTTATCAACGTTATTATCATTGTAATACAAATTGTACTTGAATACAAGTGTTTTTACAAACCTTTTAGCAAGTGATATTACTTGATCAGTCCCAACTCCACGCGACGCCTCTTAACACCTGCAAGCACCACTTTTTTCTTTTCCAGTGCTTTCTCTTTGTCCATGGCAGGAACACCTTTTAATTTGTATTCCATACCAAGCTTCTGGTATTTTACCTCGCCCATGGTGTGGTAGGGAAGTATGTCAAGGGCTTTCAGGTTGGTAAATTGACCGATAAAGTACCCTAACGCATCCAGATATTTGTCATCATCCGTAATACCCGGTACCACTACGTGACGGATCCACATATCTATTTGTTTTTCGTTGAGATATGCGGCAAATTCTAAAATACGCTGGTTGGGTTGCGCGGTCAATTCTTTATGCTTTTCAGGATCAATGTGCTTGATATCCAGCATTACAAGATCCGTCAGCGTCATAAGGTGATCCAGTTTTTCCATGAACTGTGCACTGTCAGGGTTGAAGGCAATGCCTGAGGAATCAATGCAGGTATGAATATCTTTGGCTTTGGCCAGGGTAAAGAGATCGATCAAAAAATCCACCTGCATCAAAGGCTCGCCGCCGGTTACGGTAATACCGCCGCCGCGATAAAATCCTTTATTTTTTTCATATTGTTCAATGATTTCAGCCGGTTCCATCATTGTACCACCGGTCATAGCCCAAGTGTCCGGATTGTGACAATATGCACAACGCATAGGGCAGCCTTGAACAAATACAACAAAACGCACGCCGGGTCCGTCAACTGTACCAAAACTTTCGAGTGAGTGAATTCTTCCTTGCATGAGAGTTCCTTTCTGATTGCTTTTTCTTGACATAAAAAACATTGTTTAAAAACAACCCGGGAAGTAAGCTTCCCGGGTAAAGTGTTTGTACATTGTACATTGTTATCCTCTTGGATTAGATTCCTTCGTGGAATGTACGAGAGATAACGTCAGCCTGCTGTTCCTTTGTTAATTTGATGAAGTTAACAGCGTATCCGGATACACGGATAGTAAGCTGAGGATAGTTTTCAGGATGAGCCTGAGCGTCTAATAATGTATCTCTGTTTAAAACGTTAACATTCAGATGATGTCCGCCTTTTTCTACGTAACCATCAAGTAATGCTACTAAGTTTTCGCACTGTGCTGCATTTGCTGCCATGGTATTATTCCTCCTATTTCTTTTATAAAACTATTTGTAATCATCCAGTCCCTGATGAAGAGTGGGAACACTGCAGGCCAATGGGGTGCGTGAACAATCAGAACAGCCCATGGTCTGGACACTCTTGGACTCTTGGTTGGATTCATTGTAATCTACATTTACATGACCAACACCATTTGCCATACCTTGATCCAGCAATTTTACCAGATCATCGATCATTTGTTGATTGGTTTTGTTGTCCATCGTTCCTCCTCTCTGCCCTGTGCGGGCAACTGTTTTATTCCGGCGGCTTCGTTACCGAAACCGCTGGAAGGGATTGTTTTCATTAGTTAAGATCTAATTCGATATCTCCTGCGAAGATCTGGTCTTCTTTACCAAGAGCACCAGGGATAATGGTAAATGTATTAGAAATACCATCCTGTGCATCCTTGAAAGGAAGCTTAGCTACTGAAGCAAGAGAAGCTACTGCACCGTGAGTATCACGTCCGTGCATCGGGTTAGCACCGGGTGCGAAAGGCTGACCTTTCTTACGTCCGTCAGGTGTGCTACCTGTTGCCTTACCATAAGTTACGTTAGAGGTAATGGTAAGAATAGAAGTGGTAGGGATACCATTTCTGTAGGTATGATGTCTTCTAACTTCGGTCATGAACTTAGAAACGATGTCCTGAGCGATCAGGTCAACGCGGTCATCATCATTACCGTATTTAGGGAATTCACCGGTGGTCTTGAAGTCAACGATGATACCGTCTTCGTCTCTTACAACTTCAACCTTAGCATACTTGATAGCAGATAAGGAGTCAGCTACGATTGACAGACCTGCAATACCGGTTGCAAAATATCTCTTAACGTCTCTGTCATGAAGAGCCATTTCTGCTCTTTCATAGCAGTACTTGTCATGCATATAGTGGATTACGTTCAGAGTGTTAACATAAACATCTGCCATCCAAGCCATCATATCCATTAATTTGCTGTAAACATCGTCGAAATCAAGAACGTCGCCTTCGATAGGACGATACTTAGGACCAACCTGTTTCTTGGTTACTTCGTCAACACCACCGTTCATAGCGTACAGCATACACTTAGCAAGGTTAGCACGAGCGCCGAAGAACTGCATTTCCTTACCGATAACCATGGAAGATACGCAGCATGCGATACCGTAGTCATCGCCGTGATCAACTCTCATGATCTCGTCGTTCTCGTACTGGATAGAAGAAGTATTGATAGAGGTCTTAGCACAGAACTTCTTGAAGTTCTCAGGAAGTCTAGGAGACCAAAGAACTGTCAGGTTAGGTTCCGGTGAAGCACCCAAGTTGTAAAGTGTATTTAAGTAACGGAAAGAGGTCTTTGTTACCATGTGACGTCCGTCAACACCAACACCAGCCAAAGATTCGGTTACCCATACAGGGTCACCGGCAAACAGCTGATTGTATTCAGGTGTACGAGCAAACTTGATCAGACGCAGCTTCATGATGAAGTGGTCAACAAATTCCTGAATCTGCTCTTCGGTGTAGGTTCCGTTAGCAAGGTCTCTTTCTGCGAAGCAGTCGATGAAAGTAGAGGTACGTCCAAGGGACATAGCTGCACCGTTCTGCTCTTTAACTGCGCAAAGGTATCCGAAGTATGTGAACTGGATAGCTTCCTTAACGTCTTTTGCAGGCTTAGAAATGTCATAGCCATAAGAAGCTGCCATAACCTTCATCTGCTTTAAAGCAACGATCTGTTCAGAGATTTCTTCACGAAGACGGATAACTTCATCAGTCATAACGCGGCCGGTAGAAGCCTTCTGTGCTTCCTTATCTTCGATCAGACGATCGATACCGTACAGAGCAACTCTTCTGTAGTCACCGATGATACGTCCACGTCCGTATGCATCCGGAAGACCTGTGATGATGTGTGAAGAACGGCAAGCTCTCATATCTGCATTATATGCATCAAAACATCCTGCATTGTGAGTTTTTCTGTGAATAGAGAAGAACTCGCTGATTTCAGGATCAACTTCATATCCGTTGTCAGAGCAAGCTTTTTCTGCCATTCTGATACCGCCGTAAGGCTGTAAAGAACGCTTGAAAGGCTTGTCAGTCTGGAAACCTACGATAGTTTCCTTGTCTTTGTTAAGGTAACCCGGGCCATGAGAAACGATAGTAGAAACAACTTTGGTGTCCATATCAAGAACGCCGCCTGCTTCTCTTTCCTGTCTCTGCAGATCAAGTACCTGCTCCCATAAGTCTTTTGTGTTCTGTGTAGGGCCAGCTAAGAATGCCTCATCGCCGTCATAAGGATGATAGTTCTTCTGGATGAAATCACGTACGTTGATTTCGCTCTCCCATTTGCCGCCTACAAAATTTGTCCATTCTGGTCTCATTTTGAAATAGCCTCCTATTATTATAAATTAGTGAAAGTAAGTGTTAATAACTTCTAATCCCATGTCTTAATTATAGGAAAAAAGAAGGTTAGAGTCAAGGTCGCCAGTGTACTTTTTTCTATACAAAGACCTAAGTTTTACACATGTTTACAGTAAATTCACAAATTATTTGATCAAGAATAGCTTGTCAGAATTTGAAATAGGTATTATACTAAAAAAGCAGTAATGAAAGCAATAAAATCAGGAGGTATTTGATATGAATATAACCAAAGAAATGACTATTGGCGAGATCCTGCGTACAAATCCTGCGGTAGCACCTGTGCTTCTGAGCGCAGGCATGCATTGTCTGGGATGCCCTTCCGCACAGGCAGAAAGTTTGGAAGAAGCAGCAATGGTACATGGTATTGACATCAATGAATTGATGGCTAAGATTGCAGAAGTATAAAATGTCAAAAAAATCTCCGGGCTCTGATGATTTTAAATCAAGGGGGCCCGGAGATTTTTTATGCTGGATTTTCCTGAATTTTCGGTGTGATCCGGTGAATATAAAAGGCCATTAACATAAAGAGCAAGCCTTTCACCCAAACCAGATACTGAGAACTGTAAAACGGAAGTCCCAAAAACATA
>JAFYLX010000043.1 GCA_017556895.1 Bacillota bacterium
AGAACTTCGGCTTTCTCGATTTCTGCCTTTAATTCTTCAGTAAGCTTACCCTGTTCATCGATAAGTCTAATTACTTCTTCTTTTCTATCTTCTAAATTTCTTAAGTACTTAAGTCTTTCGTCTAAGTCTCTTAATGTTACGTCTGTTAGGCCTCCAGTTACTTCCTTTCTATATCTTGCGATGAATGGAATTGTGTTGCCTTCGTCTATTAATGCTACTGTCTGTTCAACTTGAGCCATTTTAATCTTAAATTCTGCCGCTATTCTCTCAATAATGTTCATTTTAGTCCTCTTTGTGTTTTAGTTTTGCATTTATAAAGTAATCAAGGTCGCCGTCCATAACAGCCCCTACGTTGGATGTTTCGGCACCGGTTCTGTGGTCCTTAACCATCGTGTATGGCTGGAAAACATATGAACGAATCTGTGAACCCCAAGTGTTCATGGAGTAGTCGCCTTTGAGTTCCTTAAGGTTTTCCTTGTGTTCTTGCTCTTTTAGTTCTGCCAGTTTTGACATCAGAATCTTCATAGCCATATCCTTGTTCTGGTGCTGGCTTCGTTCGTTCTGGCAAGTTACCACTATATTAGTAGGTAAATGTGTGATTCTGATGGCCGAATCCGTCTTGTTGACGTGCTGCCCACCCGCACCGCTAGAACGATAAGTGTCGATTCTTAGGTCATCTGGGTCTATTTCCACGGAAATGTCTTCTTCTATTTCTGGTACAACTTCTAGCTGTGCAAAGGATGTCTGACGCTTACCCGCCGCGTTAAACGGTGAGATTCTAACCAGTCTATGAACGCCCTTTTCGTTCTTCAAATATCCATAGGCGTTTTCACCCTCTACTATCAGAGTGGCACTCTTGATGCCCGCTTCCGTGTCATCCTGAAGGTCAATCATCTTGACTGAATACCCCTTCTGATCGCACCATCTCATATACATTCTAAGGAGCATTGACGCCCAGTCCATGGCATCTACGCCACCTGTCCCTGCATGAATGGAGATAATGGCACCGCAGTTATCGTACTTGCCATTTAACAGAGTCTTGATCCTTAGCGTTTCAAGAGACTCCTTTAGGTTTTCAAACATCTCCTGAATCTCGCCCACCATTGATGCTTCTTCCTCCATTATGGCAAGCTCTATAAGTTCTTCTATGTCTCTGATGGCAGTTTCTAAGTCCTTGTGAGTGTTTATCGTATCCTCCATGGACTTCTTTTCTTTCATTACCTTCTGAGCATATTCTATGTTATTCCAAAAGTCTTCCTGCTCTATTTCTTTGTTTGTTCTGTGTAACTCTTCTTCTAGCTTAGCCAGGTCAAAGAGATTCACCTACTTCTCTTAGGATGTCTGCCAGTTTTGGCAGTTCTAGTCTTATGCTATCTAGTTCTAACATTTATAACTCCTCTCCTGCGCGCACTTCAGCGAAGACTACGTCTAGATAAACCTTATGGCTGATGGCAATTACTGTGTTTCGAAGCATTGCCTTTTCTCTAGTTTTGTCTTTGCCTAATTCTTTGTAATCCGTGCCGCCTTCAAATACTATTTTAAGTACATTTTCCAATTCTTCCACAAAATAGTTATACGCTTTTTCGGGCATATACGTCATTTTCTGAAGATGAATCATTAGTTTGATATCTTCTAAAGAAAGTACCTGCTTCGCCATGGCAATGAAAATCAGGTATGCAACCTGTTCTCTGTAGTACTGTTTCTTAACCGGATTATCTATGATCTTTTTCTTTACGTAATTACTTATCATAGACGGCGTAAGGGCAGGCGTGTACTCCTTAGCATCAGGGTTCACACCGCGATTAGTTGTCGCATCGCCTATTGGCTTTAAGTAATCGTCAATATATTTTGTCACCTGATCAAGATATAGCCCAACGTTTGGAATTTCACTATATCTTGGCAGCCTGAATTGTTCAATTAAACTAGTCTTCATGTCGTTTTCTCCTCAGTTTTGGTCTCTTGCTCTATTAAAACGCCCAGTCGGTTTTGGCATTTTGCAAAACACCCTAACATATCTATTTTATATTATAGGGAACCTATGGTCAAACAATTATTAAACGAAATATTCCATCTCAGGGCATAGAAATTCCCAACATCGGTTTTTTAAAAACTCTTGACTTGGTAGTCGTTACCATTTACAATACTAGTTAATCGGTTTTTTAAAAACCGATTGTGCCTCGAGATTATTTTCTTGAGGATGTATAACATTTTTTTAGAGGGGAATAATTCAATTAAAGGGGTAAATTATGACAACTATGACTAATCAATCTAAGACATTTCACATAAAGGAGCCGGGGAGCGCTATCACTCACTTCATAGCACTCGTCGCCTGCATTGCTTCTGCGGGTCCTCTGTTAGTCCGAGGAGTAGAACATAACGTAGGAACTATGGCTATGGTGTGCTACGTAGCTTTTTTGGTAGGTGCATGCCTTTTATATACCGCAAGCACTTGCTATCACACTTTCGACTTATCACCTCGTGGCAATAAGAACCTAAAGAAGTTTGACCATATGATGATTCCAATGCTCATTGCCGGAACCTATACACCTGCTTCACTTCTAGGTCTAGGTGGCAAGGCTGGAATCTATCTACTTATCTTCGTATGGAGCTTCGCAATCGGTGGTATGATCCTAAAAATGTTTTGGGTTAATTGTCCTAAGTGGGTGTCCTCCGTTTTGTATATCGGCATGGGATGGTCATGCGTTCTTGCAATCCCAAGTCTATATCACACACTTCCACTAGGCGGCTTCCTATGGCTCTTAATCGGTGGAATCTTATACACAATCGGCGGTGTCATATACGCACTAAAGCTGGACGTCTTCAATGAACGTTTTCCGAACTTCGGTTCCCACGAGATTTTCCACCTCTTCATTATGGGCGGGACGTTTTGTCACTACGTATTTATTTATTTTTATCTGACATAAAAGAATTATATAAGCTACAAAGGCTGCCGGATCGATGTGACCAGGCAGCCTTTTGAATTTGTGTTATAGACTTTCTATTTCTTCTCTAGTTAATTTAGTAAGTTCAACAATATCATTAATATCATATCCCTTATCTTTCATTCCCTTTGCAACATCTAGGGAATTCTTCTTTATTCCTTCTTTTATTCCTTCTTTTATTCCTTCTTCCTTACCGTCCTCAAAACGTTCATCCATTCTTTCTTCAAAGGTCATGAATACACCTCCTAGCGCTTCATCTTTTTTTATATCTTCTATTCGTTCTGATAATTCTGCTACATATGAGTCTTTAATAATTGCTGCGTTTTCTACTGTTGACTTTTCGACGAAGTTCAAGAATGCTTTTAATTCTCTTGAAACTTCACCTATGTGACCTTTTGTGTTTAAGAACACTTTTACACATTCATCGCCTAACTCCACATTAGATTTCTCGTGACAAATATTTGAAAACGTGTATTTATATAGTCCCTCTCCAAAAGGATCATTTGTACATATGAATATTATGTACTGTTTCTTTAGTTTATCATAGCCATGTCCTCGTTTCAAGAAATCGTAATCGATGTTTGATTGGTACTTTCTACTTCTTTTGCCAAGAAATCTCACTTTTCCATTCTCAATTTCGATGTTGTATATAGTTTCTTCTTCATCTTGAAGATATACATCAAGCCTAACAGCCTTACCTTCATATCCTCCATCAATGGTTTTTTCGGTTTCGATAAATTTTATTTTTTTAATCTTCCCCTTCAAATCAAGTACCATCTCTAGAAATTCGATTACAAGCTTCTCATCTTTCATAACCTCTTTAAATAAAAAGTCATCGCACAAATTCAGATCTTTTAGCTCTCTCAAATCAAAGTCCTCCTTTGTATGCTTAAACTGATACTATGACATACTCCAATAGCAGGCAAATATTTTTTCAAAAAAATGCAAAAATACGTATTATATTGTCATATTTTAGTTATTTTAGCGATATCGTTATTTTTGCGTATATAACAAAACACAAATGACCAGCTAGCATATCAGTTGCTAACTGGTCATTAACTTTATTCTTCGTCTTCTGTTTCTTCAACTATTACATCATATTTATTCATGCCTGTCACACTACTAGGCAGATCTTCAAAGACTCCTACAGGTTTGATATCGACTTTTTTGCCTTTCTTTCTTGCGATTATAAGTCGGGCAGAAGCAATTATAATAAGTAGGCTTATCGACCCACCAATCAATACTTCTATGTATCCTAACATCGTTTCTACAAATTGCATACTTCTAACCTCCTTATACTATAAAGTATACTCGTGATTTACTCTATATGCAATGATGCCGAATACTACAATTCCAACTAATACAAACAATCCTGTAGTTTGTATTAGAGAAATCCATAGGACCTCAGGTTCTATATATGATAGCGTCTTTATGCTAGTTCTTATAAAATTCCCTAAAATCAATAGCATCGGCACAGTAGCTAGCAAAATAAGCCCGATTCTTTCAATGCCACCATTTGATTCTTTGCCACCGGTATTCATAAAATTACAAAAGCCAACAAGCACACACTCGTTTATGGAAAAAACAACAGCGACTATCAGCAGAATACTCGTTGGAATAATCATAACTTGCTCAAATATACCAGATGTAGCAAGTCCAATTATATAATTAACCAAAACATTTATAAACTCATTGTTGCCAAAAAGCCACGCCATAGTCGTTCCAACCCCAAGTCCGACTAAAACAATCAGTGTATTTAGAGAAAGAACAATTATCTTTATCAAAGCTACCATTGTAAGAGATATAGGCAATGCACCAAACACCTGTGCCGCCTCGCCAACGAAGCTTTCGTAGGCAATTTTCATGTTCCCCTTGATTAAAAACACCATCGCTACTACAAGAATTCCCCCTCCTGCAATTAGCTGCAGCATGCTTGGCCCATCGGTTCCCATTAGGAAGCTTCTAATGGACTCCCTTTCTCCTAAGCTAGCAACTAAAGGGGCAATTGCAGCCAGTATCATGGCTATCATAGTTTCGTTGGTAGACATATTAAAATTCAGTTTAAAATACTCAAATCTCTTCATTTATCCCACCCCAATTCGTTAAACACAATTAAACCTCGTGATTTTTAATTATGACCAATAAACGCTAGTTATAGTTTGTATTAGATTTTTTATATACGATGTCTCCATTATAATCAAAGGCTATCAACCCCTCTTTTGTTTTACCTGTACTCCAACTATCAGCTATAATTCGCACTACAATATAATCTTCGCACCAAGAAACACCCTGCCATCTATTCATAAAATCAGACTCCTTAATATCCATAAAGTTTATATCCGATGTATCAACCATTATCTTGTTATTTCCATCCTCATCTATGATATATATATTCCCTTTTGAGTCACAGTAATATAGAACTTCGTCTTTCAAGTGTAAAATAGAAGAATCATTTAAAAATATTCCTTCACTGTAGTCTCCATTTCCTGCAATCATTTTAAGCTTTTCACGATCTACTTCATATACAAACAATCCGTTGTCTTCAGTTTGAAAATAGACATCTCCTCTATTCGAAGCTATCATATCCCTTATGGATACGTTTCCAATATTACAAATATATTTGGACTCAGTAGAATTAACGTTCTGTTTCAAAAGATTGCCGTCTTTATCAACGTAATATATCAAATTTTCATATATCGTAAAATTCTCGATATAAGTTTTAATCAAGTATTTTTGAGTTGAATCTGCAATTGAATATTCTATTAAATAGCGGGATGCCATCCCTACATCATCATAATCTTCGGTATCCAAATAATATATTTTTCCTTCTGTCACATAAAATGGGCGTTCCCAAATATAGCAATTTATAAAATCTGCTTTAAAGCTTTCACCTAAGTCAAATTTATAGTAATCTTCCGTATAGTCCAGCCATGTTGTATCGTAAAAAACAGTATTTCCGCATATTACTGGATTAACAAAGCCATCAAATAGACCAAGATTATTTTTAACCGTATACTCTTTCCCTTCAGGAAAAGAAATCAACTTTAATCTTTCGCCCAAGATACCATTTAAAAATCTAGGCCCTATGTCCTCACTGACTGCAATATAGTTGCTAGACCAATTGTGTGTATCATCGACGCAAATAGATTGCTTGTCTAAGTCCAAGGTTCTTAACTTAAACATTCTAATCCCAAACATCAACAAATTAATTACTAGAATTAATATTATGAGCCACGCAACCGTTGAAATGTGACCCCCTATTTTTCTTCCATTTTTAAAAGACATACTTATACACTCCCCGTCTACAGCTGGAGGTTATTCTCCAGACGAGTTTTAACATATCTACAACATATTCCACTTACAATCGCCGCGGATGCTATCATTGCAATTGCCGCCATATAGTATGTAGTAGTACTTCCCATAGCAGCCAACGTCAACACTGAAGTAAATATTGAACTCATTATTTTAAGAGCTACCCATATACCGATTATAGTTAACGCTCTTAGAAACCCCTTTTCTTTGGCACTTGTATTAAAGATTGTTACGCCTGTAAATATTAAAACAACTTCTAACAAAATGTTCATAAAATACACTATCAAATAGCTTACAAATGCCAGTATTCCGACATCATGCGCTATCAAAAACAGATTATCGAAAAATGTCATTTCATCTATGTCAGAAAATAGGATAATTACCCCAAAAGAAAAGCTTCCTAACAGCGTAATATAAAAGGACAAAAATGCTATCACTGCAACAAACACTCTAGATACAACTATTTCATTTGCAGAGACAGGAAGCATCTGATAAAGAGTAGCCTCCTCAGCAAAGATACTTTTATAAAACAAATATGCTAATATCTTAAAAATTCCTACTACCATTACGATTAACGCAATCGGTGCAACTAGGGCTGTGAACCCAAAGGATAACAGTAATGCTACAAATAACCCGCCAAATATTACCATCATAAAATAACTTTTAGTATCCTTAAAACACTGTTTTATGACTTTATCAATAGAACTCATCGCCTGCATCCTCCTTTTCCCCAGTGTATATATCTAAATAGAAATACTCACCTTCATCATCTTGAATCACTATGCGATCATCTTCCATATAATGAATGTATTCGTCAGTCTCATATACGATCTCACCATTTTTATTTATAACGCAATGTTTTGAATCTGGAGAAGGGCCGAACACTTCGTATTTTGATAGTTCTTCTTTAGTATAGTAATCTTCATTTACAAGCATTTGCCCATATATATATTTATCTGTGCTACTCCAATCATCAAACATTGTTCCATCCATAGCAATCTCAAAGTTCTCGTCAAGAAGGTAATAATAAACACTGGACCATGCACCACCATCACTTATCTCTGTTTCTACAATCCAGTATCCAAGCACATTTGAAATTATTGAATCATTTTCTCCAGGCTCATAAACCACTTCTCCTGTCAAGAAATTTACTATGCCGCTTTTTCCAGGCGATGTCGTATCTATTATGTATCCTTCTTTTTCTGTGAATTCAGGATATAGCCCTTTCGCTGTATAAAGGACCTCACCTTCAGCTGTTTTAATCGTATATACGTCATTTTGCTCTACTATCACATAATTTCCACGCTCATCATAAACAGTTTCTTTTGTTCTTTCCGTATGTATCTGTTCACCACGCCAGCTAGCTACTACGCATAAAACCGCCACTATAATGCAAGCGCCTAGTACCGCCATTCGTATATATTTACTTTCAAGCACGACATTAATCATAATCTTCACCCCTATTTATCAGTCTACTGCATTTGAGCCCTCACAAAGGTAGGCATCAAGTGGTATTCATTAACTCCAATTTTCATAGTGTCAAAATACCAATATTCCTTGTCGTCGATCGTTTTTACCTTTAATACGACGCTGCCACATACACTAGCTACGCCTTCTATAGCTTCATCGTCAAAGCCGTACTTATAGTTTAATAAAAATTCTTCACCCTTTTTAAAGTGTGTGTCTCCGTTCTTTCCGCTAATATGTAAAAATTCTGTTAGTGGAACTGCTTCAATGCCTATAATTTCTGTATTAGCAATGCCTCTTACTATATCACTTTCATCTGAAAGCATCACCGCAGTGTTATAGCCTTCAGTGTAATATGGTGTGCCTCCAATGCCATATCCATTCAAGGTTGCAGGAAGGTTTTGACTTACTTCATTGAAGCAAGGAATCACGTCTTCAGGTAATTCAAAAGTCTTAACTTCAAAGGAATCAATTTCTATCGCAAAATCAATGCTTGGAATCTCTATCTTTTCAATCTTCACATTTTCTGTCAAAGGACCTTTAAATACCAAATTAGCCCTCAAACACTGTGTTTTAGGGTAGTACTCCATCGCCAAATCAGTGGCTGCTTTTACCGCGTCTTCTAGCTCTGCATCGTTAGAATATTCATCTTTAAACATAGTGCGGAAATCCGCTTCGCGCATCGCTTTATAATCCTCCTTATCATCCCACACTTTATCATAATCATAATATCCAATTTCAATCGATGCTCCATCAAGAGCTTCAACATTCGTCCCCGTAAGAACAGCGTCATCCCCCGCATAATAGAATACATGTCCGTCCATTCTATCTGCATATACCGGATCACCTAAGCAGAACTTATAGAAAGTCGCTTCAAATCCATACTCGTCAATACCTTTGCCGTCTTGAACCGGTGCATAGTATACAATATTAGTCGCAAGATCATATTCCGTTTCAATCACCCCAGGTTCTTTGCTGCATCCCGCAAACAAGCCTAAGCAGAGGATTAAAGAAAGCATCGTTATGCCCAATTGTTTTATTTTCATTTCGTATACCTCCTAGGAAAGTATATATTTTTTCTCCAAACAATATTTACTAATCAAACTAGCACATAAACCCATTATTAATGTCGCTAATATCTCAAGCACACTTGCTGCTAATATGTTTTGACCCATAAGTAACATAAGCAGTTCCGGCAATTTTGTTCTCTGGAAGCTAAACACAAGAAGGAACACCGCAAATATGCAAAATTTAGCCATATATGAGTCAGTAAGTCTCGTCGTTATAGATGTCGCAAGTAAGGTCGCAGCTACAAAGAATCCGTTAGCAATCAGCGTACATATAATAACCAGTACGCTCATAACCCCTACTTCTTCCATTAGTTCCATCAACAATACCGATAGACCTGGCTCTGAAGTTGATGCATTAATGATTGCCAGTCCCATCGCTAGACCGCCCATAATCCCTGCCCATGCAATTGAGGTTGCTGCTGTAAGCACTAAAGTCTTTGTGACTACCACCTCTTTTGCCGAAAATGGCAGCGATTGATATAGGACTGCACCCTCTCCGAACATAGTTTTATCCATTTTTGATAGTATCCTTATAAACAGCACTATCATTACAATTACCAAAATCAAAGCTATCGGTAAAATACTTGTAAGGAATAACCCCACGGGCACTACCATCGCACAACAGAGTAAACCTATCAATTCCCCTTTTACTAATGAAAAGTTCATTATAATATATTTATTCATATTCATTTCAGCTACTGCCCCCTAAACATATGCTTCATAGCGTTTTCCAAAGTACCTCCGTATTGATCTCTCAAAACATCACTGTCTTCTACTGCCGTAATCTTTCCCTTTTGCAAAACAATCACACCATCAAATAGTCTTTCGATATCGCGAATAAGATGCGTAACGATAATCATAGTTCCTTTTGGATTAAAGTTTTCGAGTATTATATCCAGCACGTGTTCTCTCGCTTCTACATCTACTCCACCTAGCGGTTCGTCTAGCAAGTATAGTCTTGCACTTCTTGCCATCATCAGCGAAATCTGTAATTTATCTACAACCCCTTTTGACATTTCTTTTACAGTTTGTTCTTCGCCAATGCGGAAAATATCCAGTAACTCTCTACACTTAGCTTCGTCAAAATCATCGAAAAACGTGTTATATAATTCAATCATGTCCTTCACCGGCATATCTTTTGGCATTGTGCTCTTGTCCGGAAAATATGCCACTTCTGCTTTAGTAAATGCCCCTGGCCTATGGCCATCAATTTCTACCTTGCCTTCATAGTCCATGCACATGCCCGCCAGTATTTTCAAAAGCGTGGTCTTGCCACTCCCATTGGGTCCAAGTAGCCCAAGAATCTTGCCCTCCGGAATCTCTAGGTCCACGCCGTCAAGCGCCCTTACCGTCCCAAAATTCTTGTGAAGGTCCTTGATCTGTACAATGGGCGGTGCTTCCACTAGTCTCAGTTTTCTCTGTTCCATTTAACCCACCTTTGTTTCCCCTCTCACTAATTCTTCGTTTCTTGCTCGAAAAAACTCAATAATCTCCTCTGGCGTATAGCCAAGCTCTAACATAGCGTTTCTAAATGCGTCCGCTGCTGCTATAGCCACATCCTTCTTTAGTCCCTTAATTAGATTTTTATCTTCTGTAACAAATCTGCCCGCAGTTCTCTCTGAAACTAGAAGTCCCTCTCTTTCTAGTTCAAGCATCGCTCTCTGCATAGTGTTCGGATTCACTTCGAATAATCCCGCAAGTTCTCTTACGGAAGGAATCTTCTGTCCCGGAGCCCATTCGCCTGAAGCAATTGCGTCTCTCACCTTCTGCATTATCTGTATGTAGATAGGCATATTGTCGTCTAACTTATAATCCATATTGACCTCCTTTTACCCTTTTATTCGTTTGCTCGTTTTCTATTTTGTCCTTTTGCGCGGACGATTAATAGTTCTCGCCCCTCGAACTGTATTATCTTACTAATACAGTAATACATTTTTATCCATCTGTCAACGCTTTATCACGAAAAAGTGTTGTTGCTTCTGTTATTTTTTCTTCTTGCTGATAGTTTCGCATTAACTTTGCCACTATTTCTGCCTACATATCTTTCAGTGGCAATATTTCCTTCTGTTTTGCCATTAATTACAATTACTACAAACGGTTGTGGCAATTATTACTTTTTTCCTTGCCACAAGTAATCAAAAAAATTAAAATCTCGGCAAAATCATAAATATTCTTGCCGAGATATGTGTTTTAACAATTAGTTTGTGGCAATTTTAATTGCCAATGCATATAATCGTCTATTTTTTGTGTTCTCTAATGATTCCGATAATTGCAGAGATCATTAGTGCGGATTCAAGCAGCATACCGAACCATGATGTGATATAGATATCATAGATGATCCAGCATATGCTTGTTGGTATTCCAAGGTATTTGTACACCTTCGTATTCTTCTGCCATACAGAGTATGTATAGATTAGTGTCGCAAACACTGACATCAAGCTTAAGAATCCCTGATAAGTGAATACTGCTGACACTATTGCAATCGTATATAGTACCGCTAGAATCGCTAGATCCACTTTTGTAATCTTATCGGATTTACCGTTTTTCTCCTGTACAAAGAAAATACTGTTTCTTATAATCGAAACGCATGTCATCGCTAGACCTGAATATGCTGCGAGACAAAAGTGTGATGCCCCTGTTGCTACGGATGACAAGAATCCAAAAAGCAGGATTGTCGTTCTGTTCTTAAACTGATATGTGCTGATTAAGAATACGTAGCTCACTACAATGAATACCTGGGATAAGATATATGTTGTACTTAGCTCCATTATTTCTCCTTACATAAACTAACTATTTTATGGCAGGCGCGAGGCTAGCCGAGTCCGCATTGCGGGCTGTATTTTGAGGCGGACTAGGGCCCACCAATTATTTGCCGCAGCAGTTCTTGTACTTCTTGCCGCTGCCGCATGGACAAAGGTCGTTTCTACCAACCTTTGGTTCTTCTCTCTTAACAGTTACAGGTTTATTTACCTTTACTTCCTTTGGTGCCTGAGCCGGCATATTTCCGGAAGCCGGACCACCCTGGCTACCGCCCTGAACGCTAGCCGCTTCATCCTGGTACTCGTCCTTATGGCCTTCGCCGCCAGACATAACCTGTCTTCTTTCTGTACCAGTGTGGATTGATACGCTGTAGCAGTAACGAACTGCCTGCTCACGGATTTCCTCAACCATCATTTCGAACATGTCGAAACCTTCAGAAGCATAAGCCTGAGCCGGATTAATCTGTCCGATCGCTCTTAAGCCGATACCCTTCTTAAGCTCTTCCATAGCATCGATGTGATCCATCCAATGGTTGTCTACAACTCTAAGCAGAATCATCTTTTCTACTTCACGCATACGTTCTTCACCGATTTCGGCTTCCTTAACCGCATACATGTCGTGGAAAATCTTTAGAACATCTTCAGTAAGTTTTTCTTCTGTTAGGTCGTACTGTTCTTCTTTAGTGTATTCAACGCCTGGGAAGTATGGCACGATACGCTTTAGATTTTCGTTAAGCATATCCATATCCCATTCTTCAGCGAACTTGCTCGCAATTGTAATAGGCTCAATTGTACCTCTCACTAAAGATTCCATCATTTCCATAACGTAGCCCTTAATATTGTCACCAAATAGAACCATACGACGCTGGTCGTAGATAACCTCACGCTGCTTGTTCATAACGTTATCGTACTGTAATACGTACTTTCTTACTTCGAAGTTTCTGCCTTCAACCTTCTTCTGCGCACCTTCGATAGTTCTGGAAAGCATACCAGCTGCGATAGCGTCTTCTTCCATACCCATCTTGCTCATTAGGGTCTGGATTCTTTCCCCACCGAATAATCTCATAAGATCGTCTTCTAGGGAAATGAAGAACTGAGTTGTACCAGGGTCTCCCTGACGACCAGCTCTACCTCTTAGCTGATTGTCGATACGTCTTGATTCATGACGTTCTGTACCGATGATACAAAGACCGCCAAGTTCTCTAACTGCTTTTTGCTCATCTGCTCTATCTGCAGTAAATTTAGCAAGAAGCTCTGTGAAAACATTTCTAGCGTTTAATAACTCTGGATCTTCGCTAGCAACAAAGCTTGTTGCAAAAGAAATCTGTTCAGGTGTGAAGCCCTGCTTTTCCATTTCTTTCTTCGCTTCGAATTCCGGATTACCGCCTAAAAGGATGTCGGTACCTCTACCGGCCATGTTTGTAGCGATTGTAACCGCACCGATTCTACCTGCTTCGGCAACAATCTGAGCTTCTCTTTCGTGCTGCTTCGCATTTAGAACGTTGTGCTTAATACCTCTTCTCTTAAGAAGTTCGCTTAATAATTCAGAAGTTTCGATAGAGATTGTACCTACAAGAACAGGCTGTCCTGTCGCATGTACCTCTGCGATTCTGTTAACGATAGCCTTGAACTTTGCCTTAAGGGACGCATAGATAGCATCATCCATATCCTTTCTAAGGATTTCCTTGTTAGTAGGGATGATTACTACGTCCATGTTGTAGATTTCACGGAATTCATCTTCTTCAGTCTTAGCTGTACCAGTCATGCCGGCAAGCTTGTTGTACATTCTGAAGTAGTTCTGAAGAGTAATGGTCGCAAGAGTCTTTGACTCAGAACGAACTAACACACCTTCCTTAGCTTCGATAGCCTGATGAAGACCGTTGGAGTATCTTCTACCGAACATAAAACGTCCTGTGAACTCATCGACAATGATGATTTCGCCGTCTTTTACGATGTAGTCTACATCACGTTTCATAAGGTTTCTAGCCTTCAAAGCGTTAAGAACGTGATGGTTAATTTCCATATTTTCAGGGTCGCCTAAGTTTTCGATATTAAAGAATTTTTCACACTTAGCAACACCGGCGTCTGTCATAGTGATTTTCTTGTCTTTTTCGTCAACTTCGAAGTCAGTTTCGGCACGAAGGTTTCTAACACACATATCTGCAGTCTGATATAGGTCAGTGGACTTATCGCCTGCACCTGAGATGATAAGCGGTGTTCTCGCTTCGTCGATTAAGATGGAGTCAACTTCATCGACGATGGCAAAGTTAAGTTCTCTCTGACTTAATCTTTCTTTGTATGTCACCATATTGTCTCTTAGGTAATCAAAACCGAATTCGTTGTTTGTACCGTATGTAATGTCTGCTCTATACGCAGCCTTTCTAACATCATCTTTAATTCCATGAATTACACAGCCTACGGAAAGACCTAAGAATGTATAAATCTTACCCATCCATTCAGCGTCTCGCTTAGCTAAGTAATCGTTTACTGTGATTACGTGTACCCCTTTGCCTTCTAGAGCGTTTAAGTAAGCAGGAAGAGTAGCCACTAAAGTCTTACCTTCCCCTGTCTTCATTTCAGAAATTCTACCCTGGTGTAGCGCAATACCCCCGATAATCTGCACTCTAAAGTGCTTCATGCCTACACTTCTCCATGCACCTTCACGGCACACAGCAAACGCTTCCGGTAAAATGTCGTCTAAAGTTTCGCCTGCAGCAAGTCTATTCTTGAATTCTTGAGTCTTGCCACGTAGCTCGTCGTCAGTTAGGGCAGCCATCTTTGACTCTAACGCCATAACTTTGTCTGCAATTTTTTCGATTTTCTTTACCTCTTTGGCATTTAGGTCACCAAAGATTTTTTCCATTAATCCCATTTGTTCCCCTTTCTATTCTTCTCTTTCGAGTTCAGTAACTACCATATTGATTTCTAAGGACTTTCTGTTGTCTGCCTTAGTAACGACTACATCAAACTGTTTGTAGTCTGCCACATATGTGAATTTGTCTCCCACTTCCGGAAGTTTATCGATTTGTAACACTACCCATCCGTTTACTGTAGTAGCATCCACTTCTTCCTCAACGTCAAAGTAGTCAAACATCTTATCAACATTTGTTCCGCAAAGAACTCTGTAAGTTCCATCCTGCTGCTGAACGATGTCCTGCAGTTCTGCAGCATCGTGTTCATCGTAGATTTCACCGACAAGTTCTTCGATAATATCTTCCATAGTAACTAGGCCGTCTGTACCACCGTATTCGTCTACGATGATGGCGATATGAGTCTTAACAGTCTGAAGCTTCTTAAGAAGCTGTGCGATTTTCATTGATCCCGCAACGAAGATAACCGGCTTAACATATTCGGATATGGACGCCCTGCCACCCTTGATGTGGTTGTGGAAGTCCTTCTGGTTTAGAACACCTACGATGTTATCTAGGTCATCCTCATATACCGGAAGTCTTGAGAAACCAGTCTCAAGGAACATCTTTTCAACTTCTTCCTCAGTTTCATCAATCTCGATTGCCATGATGTCGACTCTTGGAGTAAGTACATCCCAGGCATCAAGATCATTAAATTCGATAGCATTTTGGATAAGCTCGCTCTGTTCTTCGTCGATGCCGCCCTCAGTCTGTGCTTCTTCTACCATAGTAAGAAGTTCTTCTTCAGTGATAGGTCTAACGCCATCGGCATTGAACACCTTAGCTAGAACCTTTTTCCACTGTGCGAAGATCCAGTTGATTGGAGCTAAAATCAGCATAAAGAATCTAATAACCGGCGCGGAAAACTTTGCAAACTTCTCAGGATTTTCCTTTGCAAGGCTCTTCGGAGAAATTTCTCCAAAGATAAGAACAACGATTGTTGTAACCGCAGTGGCAATTGTCGCACCATACTTCGGATATAGCGTAATGAATAACACTGTCGCAAGAGATGTCATTGCGATATTTACGATATTGTTACCTACAAGAATTGTAGAAAGCAGATTATCGTAATTGTCCGCAAGTTCAAGAACCTCTTTGGCTCTCTTGTCGCCGTCATTGGCCATGTTTTTAAGTCTTATTCTATTTATTGATGTAAAAGCCGTTTCTGTCGCAGAAAAGTATGCAGAAAAAACCACACAAATCGCAATAGCTATTATTTGTCCTGTCAATTTTGTTTCCCCCAATTGATATTTAATAAATTATCGTTATATATTCAAATTACAAGCCCTACTATTATATCACTAATTTATTGAAAAATAAAGCATTCCGTTGATTTTGCCTTA
>JAFYLX010000006.1 GCA_017556895.1 Bacillota bacterium
AATCAGCCCATAACAACAGATTGGACCGTCGTTTGCATATATAATTTTTGGTATATGTTTGCACCAAATAGAATGAACTTGGCATTTTAAAAATTCTGTTCCGTATTGGGTAGCTTGTTGCTTTAATCTATGGATGAGCTTTAAGCTATCAAGGTCGTCATATATGGTGTTTTCGGAAGGATCAAATGGATCCAAAAGGAGAGTCTTTAGTCCCTTTCTGGAACAATATACAGCTGCAGTCATTCCCTCAATACTAGCGCCGATGATAACAACATCAAAAGTCTTCATAACAAATCCTCCTAAATACGTATTATGGTTATTATTTGTAAATAAATAAGTATATATTCATTGACTTTATTCACAAAAAAGACGATAATTGTACTAGAGTACAAAAAAGGAGAGACGGCCATGACTACAGAAAAAAAGAACACTCAACAGCTGACAAAGAAAGACAATATAAGACACGTTGTATGGTTTTTTATTTTTTCAAATTCAGCAGGCATAATTCAGGCACTTTCATTTACATTATGTAATGAAGTTTTAAAACTTTCATATACACCATGCTATCTGACAGCATTAACTTTATCCATTATATGGAACTTTACTTTAAATAGAGAAATTACTTTTAAATCAGCGACAAACATTCCAATAGCGATGTTAAAAATTGCCGCTTTCTATGTTGTATTTGCACCACTTTCTACTTGGTGGGGTAATGCAATGACTCAGGCGGGTATCAACGAATACCTTGTTCTTGCATTCACTATGTGTATCAATTTAACTACTGAGTTTTTATATTATAGATTCGTAGTATTTAGAAATTCCATAAATACAAATAAACGTGCGCAGAAACAGAGAGAAAAGAATGAAAAAAATATCGAAGAAAGAGAAAACTAGAATAAAAATTATGCATGCCGCGAAGGGGCTATTTGAAAAGAACGGGATAGAGAACGTTACTTTTAACCAAATAGCAGAAAGCGCAGAAGTGTGCAGAACAACTGTATTTAATCATTTTTCTGATAGCAAAGAGTTGATGCTTGCGCTTACTATACAGGAAATAAACGACGTAGAGGAGTATTGCAGAGAAGGGGGCTGGGAAGGCGAAGAACTTGCGTATAAGCTTTTTTCTAAGCTGATAGAAGACGCTAGCCTATATCCCAAATTAACTGCAATACTGATGACCAATGCTATTTTAAGTCAAGAGGAAGATAATCCGATTAAAGTCATTGAGATGATTATTAAAGAAGGCTTTGAAAAAGATTATGGTATAGAATCGGCAGAACGACTGGCGGTTTTAATAAGCGGCATATATTACGGACTAATTAATCATTATCACATAAATAACAAAGCCTTTGACTGTGTAGAAATGAAGGATGAGTTTAAAAGACTCTTGTCACACGTTATTAAGGCATAGAGGAGGAAAATTTAATGACTACATGTGGAATAAGCAGATGGGAAGATCCAAAGGAAATCAATAGAAGGTTAAATGCTTTGGTTGCTGAACCTATCTGGGAAGTTAACGATGAATATTATGAAAATGAAGTTTTAAAATACTACGATGAAAAATGCGTAAAATCTAGAGAAATATATGAAGAAGCTAAGGAATATATTCCAGGAGGCGTTCAGCATAACTTAGCTTTTAATAAGCCTTTCCCAGTAGCTTTTACTAAAGCGGAAGGTGCTTATCTTTATGACCAGGATGGCAACGAATATATCGACTTTTTACAGGCTGGAGGACCTACAATCTTAGGAAGCAACTACAAGCCTGTAAAAGATGCTGTTGTTAATCTTATTGAAACTTGTGGCCCTGTTACAGGTCTTCTTCATGAAGCAGAGCTATTGATTGCTAAAGAAATCAATAAGCATATGCCAAACGTAGAAATGTTCAGAATGTTAGGCAGTGGTACTGAGTCTGTAATGGCGGCATTAAGAATCGCTAGAATTGCAACTGGCCATAAGAGAGTTATTAAGATTGGTGGAGCATATCATGGATGGTCCGATCAGATGGTATACGGACTTAAGATTCCTGGAAGCAGAAACCTACTTGAATCACACGGCATTCCAAGCAAGGCATACGCTCGTACAGATGAAGTTAGAGCGAACGACCTTGATATGCTTGAAAAGATGCTAAAGATCAACAAGCTAAAGGGCGGCACAGCTGCTGTAATAGTAGAGCCGGTTGGTCCAGAAAGCGGTACTAGACCTGTAGCAATGGAATACAACAAAGGTGTTAGAGCTCTTTGTGACAAATATGGCGCATTAATGATCTTCGATGAAGTAGTAACAGGCTTCAGAGTTGGTCTTGGCGGTGCTCAGGAATTCTTTGACGTAGTTCCAGACTTAACAGTATTCGGTAAAGTTGTTGCGGGTGGATATCCGGCAGCAGGTGGTGTAGGCGGTAAGAAAGAATACGCACAGCTTATGGCAGCAGGTCTTGCAACAGGCAAGCACAGAGCGTATGTAGGCGGTACTTTAGCGGCTAACCCACTTTCCGCACTAGCAGGATATACAGCAATCAAAGAAATTGAACGCACAAACGCATGCGTAGTTGCAGGTAGAGCTGGTGACAGACTAACAGATGGCCTTCAGGAACTATTAGATAAGTACGGCTTACCGTTTGCTTGCTATAACCAGGGAAGTATCGTTCACCTTGAATGTACAGGTGCAATGAACTTTGACTTCTCATCATTCTGTTTCCCTAAATCAGCACTTGGAATCTTAAAGAATAAGTCTATGATGTATGAAAGAAAGGATTCCATGGAAAGAATGGGAGCTGCGTATATGGCTAACGGTCTTGTTACTCTTGCAGGAAGCAGACTATACACTTCCCTTGCTGATACAGATGAAGTTATCGACGAAGCATTAAATAGATTCGAAAACGTATTCAAGCACGTTGGCAAGACAAATAAAGGCTTAGTAAAATAAGCATAAACATTGAAATAATATAGCAGGAGGCTTGCTATGGAAAAATATATATTATCCCACGACATAGGGACAAGTTCAGACAAGGCGGTACTGGTGGACTACAAGGGTCATATCGTATGTACTGTTGTAGAGCCTTACCCTACATACTATCCATATCCCGCTTGGGCTGAGCAAGTGCCGGAAGACTACTGGCAGGCGGTTTGTACAACTAGCCGTAAAATCGTGGAAAAGGCAGGCATTGAGCCTAGTCAAATTAAGGGAGTAGTTTTTTCGACACAAGCACAGGGCATAATACCAGTAGACAAAGAGGGCAATGTTCTATACAACAATATAACTTGGGTTGATGGAAGAGCAGAAGAACAGGCCCAGAGCATAATGAAAAAATTGGGTGGAAAGAAACTCTTTACTATGGTAGCAGGAACACCTATTATGGGTAAGGACTGCATACCTAAGATTATCTGGTTGAAAGAAAAGAAACCTGAAATATATAACAACACATATAAAATTTTAGACGTAAATGGTTATCTAAAATATAGATGTACAGGCAAGATGGTAACGGAGCTTAGCGGTGCGGGAGGCTATGGTATCGATCTTAAGAAAAAGGACTGGATTGGTGTTATGAAGCTGACAGGCGTAGATATGACAAAACTTCCACCACTTGTAAACAGTACAGATATCGTAGGCGGCCTAACAGAAGAGGCAGCAAAGGCAATGGGACTTGAAATTGGAACTCCTGTGCTTGGTGGCTGTGATGATGTTCAGGCTGCAGCGGTAGGATCAGGTATGTGTGGAGACGGAGAAGTTCATATCTATCTTGGAACTTCAGCTTGGGTTGCTGCTTGCAGCAGAACATGCGACAAATTTAAACATGGTGCTGCCGCAACACAAAGTGCCGAAAGAGATATGAACCTCATAGCGGGTATTACTGAATCTGCAGGAGCGAACATTCAGTGGCTTCAGGAACAGTTTTATCCTCGTGAAAAAGAAGAATATGGTGATAGAATATTCGACTTTATGAATGAGGAAATCAAGAAGGTTCCTCCTGGCAGTGACCATCTTGTATGCACACCTTGGATGCTGGGTGAAAGATGTCCGGTATCTAGCACTACTACTAGATCCACGCTTTTTAACATCAATATGGAACATACAAGAGCTCATATGCTAAGAGCAGTTTACGAAGGGATTGCATATAATCTTAGATGGATTATGGAAAACTATGAGAAGGATTATGGTTTTAATTGCAATGATTTTAGAATCATCGGTGGCGGAGCATTAAACGATCCGTGGATGGAAATTATAGCGGATATTACGGGAAAGAGTTTTTCTGTTCCTAAGGATCCGAGAAATTCAGGGGCAGTAGGTGCTGCGGTAGTTGCACTGATTGGCCTTGGAGAACTTTCTGGATTTGAAGCGGTTAAGGAGTTTGTGGAAGCTGATAGACACTTTAAACCTAATCCGGAAAATAAAAAAATCTATGATGAGCTTTTCGACGACTACAAAAACGTGTATAATTCTCTGAAGAGTGCCTACGACAAGGCAAACGGAAAGAGATTCCAGGGGATATAGTCGCGAAGGAAACTCAAATATCAAGGAGCATAGGATAAAAATGATTGAAGTTAACAAAAAAGAAGTCTGCGAAGTAATGAACAAGTATGGCAAAATGCTTTCTAGCCAGGGCTATCCGATTGGCAGCGCTAAATTCATTATAGAGACAGAAGAAGGAGTATTTGCCACAAAGGTAGATGCTGACTTTAATGATATCAAGGAAGATGATATCGAAAAATTATGGGTACATGAATTACCAATTCATAAGGCAGAAATGAAGGCTATCGTGTATTCACAAACACCTCATTGTATGCAGTGTTTAGAAGAAGCAAAACCTTTCCCTGCAATGCTTGACGATATGGCTCAGATCTTTGGACCAAGATGCTATATTGTAGATGGCAGAGACGGCAATGACTCTAGAGGCAAATCAATTTTTAAGGCAATTAAAGACAATGTAGGTTGTTTAGTTTTAAAGGGCTTTAACAAAAAAGGAAAGGCAGTTGGCTATACTATCACTATGGGTAGAAACCTATATGAAGCAGTAGTTGCTACAACAGTTTTAGAAAAGTCTGCAGAAGTTTTCCTTCTTGCAGAAAAACTGGGAGGCGGCAAGGCTATTCCTAAATGGGAAGCGAAGCTTATGAGAATGGTATACAGAAAGAAATATTCCAAGGCTGAAGAAAAAGTAAAGGCTAGCGAGGTGAAATAAATGAGAGAACAGGAATTAAGACAGGCGCTAGTTGATTATGGCAATAAGCTAGTTGAAGTGGGACTAGTTCAGGGAACTTGGGGTAACTTATCAGTTAGACTTGATGAAAAGTATATGCTTACTACACCATCAGGGCTAGACTATACAAGACTTACACCTAGTGATATGGTTAAGGTTGAAATCGCAACATTAAAGTATGAGGGAAGCAAAAAGCCAACATCTGAAAAGGGGCTTCATGCAGAGATTTATGCTAAAAGACCGGAAATCGGCGCTGTTATTCATACACATGCTAAATATTCTTCCGTATTTGCTGCGGCTAACAAAGATATGCCGGTTTTAGATGAGTATATGGACGATTTCGGGCCGGTTATTAAGCTTGCCAAGTACGCGCTTCCGGGTACAAAAGCATTAAAGAAAAACACAGTAGAAGCTGTAGGTGAGGGCTATGGCGCAATTATGGCAAACCACGGCATGATTGCATGCGGCGAAACACTGGAAGATGCCTTTAAAAATTGTTCAAAAATTGAGGAAAATGGTCAAAAATATCTCTTGACATTATAGTCAGAAGATGGTATATTAGTCAGGTATGAAGTAGAAGTTATCCGCTTCTCACCTGTCGGACCAAGGCGTCACGAATGGGTTAATAGAGATTTGATCGCAATATTTTGCGTGCAGATAGGCGGATACTTCATGTATCCGCTTATTTTTTTAGCGAATAAACTGGGAGGTGCAAGACCATTAGCAAGGAAAATCTAATCAACGAAGAGATTCGTGATAAAGAAGTAAGAGTAATTGACACAGACGGTACAATGCTTGGAGTTATGCCTATCGAACAGGCTTTAGACCTAGCAAACGAAAAGAAGCTTGACTTAGTGAATATTTCACCTAACGCAAAGCCACCTGTTTGCAAGATCTTAGACTACGGTAAGTATCGTTACGAACTTCAGAAGAAGGAAAAAGAAGCCAAGAAGAAACAGAAGACTACACAGGTTAAGGAAATCAGACTTAGCACATTTATCGAAGCACATGACATTCAGGTAAAGGCTAAGACTGCAGCAAAGTTCTTAGCTGACGGAGACAAAGTAAAGGTTGGCTTAAGATTTAGAGGTAGAGAACGTGATTACACTGCAAAGGGTATGGACGTTATGAATGCTTTCGCAGAAGCGGTTGCTGATGTAGGCATTATCGAAAAGAAGCCTTTATTCGAAGGTCGTAATTTAACAATGGTTTTAGGACCTAAGACAGACAAGTAATAAACCTGCCCAAAGGGGCGGTTGATATAGCTAAAAAAGATGTACTTTAAAATATAGGAGGAAAAAATCATCATGGCAAAGAATAAGATGAAATCCCATAGAGGGGCTTGCAAGAGAATGAAATTAACTGGATCCGGTAAAATCAAGAGAAATAAGGCATACAAGAGCCACATTCTTACTAAGAAAGCTGCTAAGAGAAAAAGAGGCTTAAGAAAAGCAACTGTATTAACAAGCGCAGACCTTAAGAGAATGCTTAGATCAATGGCAAAATAGTTAGAAGTTTTAGGAGGTAAGAAAACATGGCAAGAGTAAAAAAGGGTGTTAACGCACATAAGAGACATAAGAAAATTTTAAAATTAGCAAAGGGTTTCTATGGTCAGAAGTCCAAGGTGTTCAAGGCTGCTAACCCAGCTGTAATGAGATCCTTAAGATCTGCTTACGTTGGTAGAAAGTTAAAGAAGAGACAGTTCAGACAGATGTGGATCGCTAGAATCAACGCTGGTGCTAGAATGAACGGAATCAGCTACAGCCAGTTAATGAACGGCTTAAAGAAGTCCGGTATCGAAATCAACAGAAAGATGCTTTCTGAAATGGCTATCTACGATGCAGCAGCATTCGCAACTCTTTGCGAAACAGCTAAGAAGGCTGTAAAATAGTCTAGTTAATTTAGAGCATATATAGATATTAAAAGGAGTTTCCTGATGGAAACTCCTTTTTTAGTATGCTTTTGTTATGATTTGCCAAGGCTTATAGGAAGATATCTACATATGATTATTTATAAAGGTATCTATTGTGTCCCAATATAATTTTGTATCTCTAACCATTGATATACAATGCCCTGCACCCTCTACGAGGATGAATTCTTTTGGTTCATTTGCCCTTTCGTACAGAAGTTCCATATGCTGATATGGAACAACCATATCGCCGGTTCCATGAATCATTAGGATTGGCAAATTACAATCGGTAATCATATTAAGTGGACTTGCTTCCTTGAAATCATATCCTGCCTTTTTCTTACTCAAAAAACTTGCGATGTTCATAAAAGGAAAAGCAGGAAGGTGATATCTGAGTTTAAGCTGGAAGGCGAATATATCCCAAACACTCGTATAACCGCAGTCTTCGATTACACATTTTACTTGAGGTGGAAGTTCTTGTGCAGCAGTCATCATGACAGTAGCTGCACCCATTGACTCCCCTGTGATGACGATTCTGGAATCCGGATCCAGAGAAACTATTTTGTCAATCCATCTCTTTAAATCATCCTTTTCCAAGAATCCCATTCCTCGATATAAACCCTCGCTTTTTCCATGGGCACGAGCATCTGGAATAAGCACGTTGAAACCGTTTCTATAATAGTGCTCGGCTCTGCCTAGCATACCGCTGTGAGAACTAGTAAGTCCGTGACATAATATGACATAGGTATGGGACTCCTTTTCTAGAAAAAGACCGAAGAGTTTTAGACCATCGAAAGAGTCGATGTACCATTCTTTAGATATCCTTTGAACCTCATCTTTCCACTCGTCAGTACCCGAGAACATGACAGCGGCGCGTCTTGCCTCATCGGGGTCTTTTGTGATGGAATCCATTGATTCCTGATAAGTTGCCCGTCGGTCCAATATATAGTAAAACAAACAATAGGCTACTACAGAGCAAATGGCTAATAAGAAAACCAGTCCAACTATTAGAATTATAGCAATCATTGTGTCAAAATCTCCTCTCTAGTATGCAGCTCGCAAGACGTTTTGATGATTCTTTTGTGCTGTTTTGTGTCGTTTTTTATAAATATAATATCATATTGTACAAAGTAAGTGTTATATATTGACAAAATATTAACTAATATTTATTATGAAGGTATGTTAGAATGCAAACTTTTTAAAAAAAGGAGAAAAATTATGAAAAGGAGTATATTATCACTAGTTCTTGTAATTGCTTTAGTTCTAACTACCTTTTCTGGAGCCTTTGCTTTTGCAGGTGCAGAGACTGCTAAAAATGTATACAGAAATGACGCTGATTACTTGATTCAGAAAATTTCCAATCCTACTACGTATTCAGGAGAAGCAGATGGATTAGTTCCTGGAGGAGATAGAGAAAACTCTTATGCATGGTCTATGCAAGAAATGCAAGACGAATATGGAGACTATATCTATGTTGGAAGTAACCGTAACATTTTATATGCATCACTTGGATCTTTAGTTGGTACTGGAACATCACCACTTGTGGCAGATCTTGTAGACGTTATAACAAACGGTGAACTTTATACTGACACAAATCAGTTAAGCTTTGCTCAAGCAGTAATCGTTCGTTATAATGTTAAGACTGGCGAAATGGAAAAATATTTTGATTCAGCTGACCATGGCTATGTTGGAGATTATGCTTTAGTAAGCGGATTCCGTGCGGCATTAAACTTCAAGGGAGACTTATATTTCAATGCTAACGGCGTTGGACAGAGTATGATTTGGAGAATTGCTGATAACAATCAGGAAGTTCCAGAAGTAGTATATCGTCAGCAGGGCGGTTATATGCGTGCTATGACAGTGAGCCAGGATGGAGAAACAATGTATCTTGGTGGAACTAACGTGGATTCAGGCGATTTAGCACAGACAGGCGGCAAGGCTTTAATCGACGTTTATTCCACAACTAACGGAACAGACTATGAAAGAATCGCAGACTACAAAGACTTCTTACAGTATGAACAGGAAGGTTACTTTGGTTCTGGCGGAGACGTATGGGATATCGTAGAATACAATGGTTCCCTATACTTCACATTAATGACAAATCACGGTGCAATCGTATACGAAGCACATAAAGCAACAGAAGCAGAAAAAGATATTGCAAACGAATATGGATGGGTTTGGACAGACATCGTAGGTGAAACTGAAAATTCAATCTACGAACCTGGTTTTGGCAATGTATTAAACTATGCAGCAAGCCCATATATTTTTAACGGAGACTTGTATTTCTTAACATTCTCCAACGCTATGGAATCCATCATTTACGGTGCAGGCGGCCTTGTATCCACTTTAGTATCTGACTCACCGGATATGCAGAGCTTCTTCAACAGCTTAAAGATGATGGATGAAAACTTTGATAACGAAACATCTGTATTCAGAATGAAAGCAGATGGCACTGTGCAGATGGTAGTAGGAGATGAAGAAAAGTGTCCTGAAGGCATCGAATACGAAGCAATCTTCAAGGCAGGCTTCAACGACGAAGACTACAGCACAACACAGTATAACTGGAGAGCGGCAGTATATAACGGCAAATTATACATCGGCACATTCGACTGTTATGCAATGAGTAAGTATATGACAAAACTTACAAACGGTGATCTTTTCGAAATGAACGATGAAGAATTCCGTCAGCAGCTTGAATATGTTATCGAATTCTTACAGACACTTCTAGGTGGAGTTGTAATGAACGATGCAGCAGAACTAGCAGCAGAAACATATGATATCCTAGCAGATGAACAGAAGGAAGCTGAATTGGAAGCACTTCTAGATGCGCTTGTATTCTTCCGTAGCAGCATCGATGGAGAAGCGGTAACAGATACTGTTTCTAAGTTCCTTAACCTAATCACTGTTCACGAAGGAAATATTGAAGAAATTTCCGAACAGTTTGAATTCTTAATCGAAAGATTAGAAGCACAGGCAGAAGGTACAGAAAACGAAGCAGCATTAAAGCTAATCGATGCTATGAAGGAAACTTTAGATAACCTTAACGGAATCCTTAATGTATTCGAAAACGTTGATCAGGAAGGCGTAGATCGTTATGTAAGAATTTCTGACACAATGGCAGCGAATGACAATCCTGGTTTTGAAATCTATTGCACAGAAGATGGCGTAAATTACGAAACAATTACTTTAGATGGTTTCAATGATGAATACAACTATGGTTGTAGAACTTTCTTAGTAGGTTCTGATGGCTTATATATCGGTACAGCAAATCCTTTCTATGGCGGACAGTTATGGAAGCTTAACGAAAGAACTGTTGGCGTAGAAAAATTTGTAAGCAATATTGAATCTCTAAACGAGGCCTTTGACGAAGCTGTTACAAGCTACGAAGCAGAAGTACCGTTTGAAACTGAAGTATTTGACTTCACATTCGTACCTGCTGATCACGGCAACACAGTTTATGTAAACGGAACTGCAATTGAAGGATGGGATTCAGTAGTTGATCTTGAAGTTGGTGTGAACACTGTAACTGTAGTTAATGAAGATATTGATGGCATAGAACGTGCAGAATACACATTTAAAATTACAAGATTAGAAGCAGAAACGCCTGACGACGGCGGAAACGGTGGCGAAGGTTCCGGCGGTGAAGGTTCTGGCGGAAATGGCGGAAATGATCCTGTTGGCCCAGGAGAAGGTACTAATGGCAATGGAGCAGGCAATAACGCAGGCGATAAGAACCCTGACACACCTGCAACAGGCGATATGACAAGCTTCTTAGGTCACGTAGCATTATTAATTACAGCAGCTGCTGCAATGGTAATCTTACAGAGAAAAAAGATTAAAGCTTAGCTAGAAATTAAAAAATTTCTATAGTAAAAAGGAGTTTCCCGAGGGAAACTCCTTTTTTGTTGCCGATAAATGAGTTATATGACTATGTTATTATAAATTTTTATGGTTTACATTCTAGCTATCGTATGCTAAAATACGTCAAAATATAAATGCACAGGATTAATAGGAGGTTAAAAAATGAAAAAATTATTATCAATCTTATTAGTGTTAGCTTTATGCTTCAGTTTTGCTGCATGTGGTGGCGGTGAATCTGGTGGCGATGTAAACGAAAACAACGATGGTGGAAACGTTGAAACTGTTAAAAAAATTGAAAAGAACATCGATGCTGTTGCTGCAGAATTAGGCTTTGAAGGCGGCGAAGAAACATTATATCAATTCATCGGTGCGACTGCCGGCAAGGAATATAACGAAGGTGCAGTTGAGTTATATCAGTTTGATGTAGATTCTGATGTTTATAAGGGCATTGAAGATACTGGCGAAGTATCATCAATAAAGGTTGCGGCACATAAAGATGGTATTGCCTTAATCTTTGCAGGAGATGTAGACCAGGCAATAGTAGATGCGTTTAATGCAATTGAGTTTGAATAATAAGTATAATAAAAAAGGAGTTTCCCGAGGGAAACTCCTTTTGCTTTTAGTTTAATTAGAATAAATCTCCGTCCATTTCCTGAACTTCGATATCGTGTCTTTCTACGTAGCCAGTAAGCATCATTGTTAATGCGCCGTCACCAGTTACGTTACATGCTGTACCGAAGCTGTCCTGAAGAGCAAAGATTGTAAGCATTAGAGCTGTGCCGTCGTTGCCGAATCCAAGAACGCCTGTGATTAGACCAAGGGAAGCCATTACTGTACCACCTGGAACGCCAGGAGCACCGATAGCAAAGATACCAAGTAATAGGCAGAATAGAATCATTGTTCCCATTGCTGGCATTTCTCCGTATAAGATCTGAGATACTGTCATAACGAAGAATACTTCTGTTAAAACTGAACCACAAAGGTGGATGTTAGCAAATAGTGGAATACTAAAGCCTACCATATCTTTTCTTAATACCTTAGACTTACCTGCACAT
>JAFYLX010000044.1 GCA_017556895.1 Bacillota bacterium
CAGCGACATCTATGTAGAAGTTGCGCCGCTGCCACAAGGAAGCGGGATTAAACTGGACCTAAATTCCGTTGTATATGCCCAGTTTGGAAAAGAAATAGAAGAAGTAATTATGGAAACTCTAAAGGAACTTGGAGTAGAAGATGCTGATGTAAGAGCGAGCGACAGAGGTGCAGTTGATTGCACTATTAGGGCAAGAGTTGAGACTGCAGTTTGCCGCGGGAAAGGAGAGGAATAGCCATGCGTAGAAGTATGTTGTTTCTTCCGGGCAATAGCCCTAATATCCTGCTAAATGCGGATTTTCTAGGCTCTGATAGCATCATCCTAGACTTAGAAGACGCAGTGGCTCCTACAGAAAAGGACTCTGCTAGAATTTTAGTAAGAAATGCAATTAAGTCTTTAGAATACACTAGGGAAGTAATCGTTAGAATCAACCCAGTGGATAGCCCGTACTGGCAAAAGGACCTTGAATATATTATTCCGGTTAAGCCGGATATGATTATGCCTACAAAGGTATCATGCGCTGGCGACGTAAAGATTATTGCTGAATATATTGGAAAGCTTGAAGAAGAGCAAGGAATGGAAGTGGGTAGCGTTAAGATTATCCCTCTAATTGAAACTACACTTGGTGTAGAAAATGCCTTCGAAATTGCAAGCGCAGACGAGCGTGTTAAGGCAATCTTCCTTGGTGGTGAAGATCTTACTGCTGATTTAAGATGCAAGCGTACAAAGGAAGGTACAGAAATTCTTTATGCTCGTAGCCGTATGGTTATGGCTGCCCGTGCTGCGGGAGTTGACGTTTACGATACACCTTGGACAGATGTCGAAGACTACGAAGGCCTAATCAAGGATGCCTCCTTTGCTAAGGGTTTAGGCTTCTCCGGCAAGGCTTCAATCTCCCCAAGACACGTAAGATTCATCAACGACGTGTTCAGCCCTACAGCTGAAGAAATTCAGTATGCAAAGGATGTCTTCGAGACTATAGAAAAGGCTAAGGCTGAAGGCAAGGGCGTAGTTTCCCTTCGCGGAAAGATGATAGACGCGCCTATCGTTGCAAGAGCTAAGCAGGTTCTTGAGGCGGCAGAAGCTATGAAGGGAGGCAGATAGTATGAGTAAACTAGTAAAGAGTATTAAAGAGGCTATCCAGCTTTCCGGATTAAAGGATGGAATGACAATTTCTTTCCACCACCATCTAAGAAACGGCGATATGGTTGCTGTTATGGTTCTTGATGCTATCACAGAAATGGGAATCAAGGATTTAACTGTAAATATCAGTTCAATTTTCGACACTCACGCGCCTTTTATCGAATATATTAGAGACGGCGTTGTGACTGGAATTGAGACAAACTATATGGGCGGTGTTGTTGGCCGTGCTGTCAGCGAAGGCATCATGGACAAGCCGGTTATATTTAGAACTCACGGCGGACGTCCAAGTGATATCATTAGCGGAAAGTCCCCAATCGACGTGGCGTTTATCGCTGCACCGACTTCCGACAATATGGGTAACTGCACAGGTAAGTTCGGTAAATCTGCCTGCGGTTCCTTAGGATATGCATTCGCAGACGCAATGCACGCTAAAACATCAGTAGTAATCACTGATAACCTAGTTGAATATCCATTAATAGACTACTCAATCGCGGAAAACTATATTGACTATGTAGTTGAAGTAGATAAGATTGGTGAGCCATCTGGCATCGTATCAGGTACTACTAAGATTACTAAGGACCCAGTTGGACTTGTAATCGCAGACTATGCTGTTCGCGCAATCGAGGCTTCCGGATTATTAAAAGACGGATTCTCTTTCCAGACTGGTGCAGGTGGTGCATCTCTTGCTGCTGCTAAATACCTAAAGGATGTTATGCTTGCTAAGAACATTAAAGGAAGCTACGGACTAGGTGGTATCACAAGCTATATGGTAGATATGCTTAATGAAGGCTGTTTCAAGGCTTTATATGATGTTCAGTGTTTCGACCTTGGTGCGGTAGAATCCATTAGAACAAATCCTAAACATATGGAGGTAACTGCGGCTCATTACGCTAGCCCTACTGCGAAAAGTAGTGCTGTTGACAGCCTTGACGTTGTAATCCTAGGTGCGACAGAAATCGATACAAACTTTAACGTTAACGTGCATACGGACTCAAACGGATATATTATGGGTGGTAGCGGTGGTCACAGTGATACTGCGGCTGGTGCCAAAATGTCCATGATTGTAGCTCCACTTTCAAGAGCGAGACTTCCAATCGTAGTTGATAACGTACTATGTAAGTCAACTCCAGGGAATACAGTAGACGTCCTTGTAACTCAGAGAGGTATAGCGGTTAATCCACTTAGACCAGAGCTTTCAGATGCGTTCAAGAGTGCTGGACTTCCTGTATTCGACATTATGGACCTGCGCGATATGGCAGAAAAACTAAATGGCAAACCTCACAAGCCAGTGCTTGGGGACAAGGAAGTTGCCAAGGTTATCTATAGAGATGGTACTCATCTTGACACAATCTATAATGTTCCTGTAAAATAAATAAAAATATCATATGGCCCGCTAAGCGTTTTGCTAGGCGGGCCATCATAATAGGTGAGATATGTATTACGTAGAAGAAATTGAAATTGAAAAGGCGGAAGCTTTACTGGAAGCCTGCGGGCTGTCAGTGCCACGTGGCATAGATTATACTGCAGGAGTTTTTAACGATGACGGCAAGCTGGTTGCTACTGGTAGTTTGAAAGGTGATATGATTCAAGGCATTGCGGTTGACCCTGATTTTCAGGGAGAAGATTTGACTGCTAAGATTTTCACACACCTAATTCAGACTACAACAGAAGAATCCTTGTACCTATTTACGAAGCCCGACAAGGTACAGCAGTTTGTCGGACTTGGTATGCGTCATGTGGCGACTGCAAGACCTTATGCTGCACTGCTTGAATGGGGCAAGGAAGGCGTAAAGGACTTTCAGGGAGAACTTAAAGCTTTAGTAAAAGAGATAGAAGAAGCCGGATTTAAAACTGGTGAAGCAGGCGGTAATGTTGCCGCTCTTGTGATGAACTGCAATCCTTTCACTCTTGGACACAGACATCTAATTGAAAAGGCTGCAAGTGAGGCAGATGTTGTTTATGTGTTTGTGGTGGAAGAGAATGCGTCGTTATTTAGCTTCGAGGATAGACTGCAGATGGTTCAAATGGGAACAGCTGACCTTGGCAATGTGTTAGTTCTTGGTGGTGGAAGATATATGATATCTGAGGTGACTTTCCCAAGCTATTTCACTAAGGAAGAAAACTTTGCGGCGGCACACGCGGCTATGGATGCTGAAATCTTCGCATCTTGCATTGCTCCAGTGCTAAAAGCAAATAGACGATATGTTGGTACTGAGCCTAATTCTGCGGTTACGGCAGTGTATAACGAGGCTCTTAAGAAAAGACTTCCAAAGGCGGGGGTTGAGGTTATAGAAGTGCCAAGACTTGAAGACATCAGTGCTTCAAAAGTAAGAGGACTGTTATATAAGCTATTAGCAAAAGAGTTTACGGAAGATGGCGAATATTTCATCGATTCCAACTTTGACGAAATTTGTCAGGATTTAATGCATTTATTACCATTTACATCACTAGAGTATATTATGAGCCCAGCAATGGAAGCAAAGCTTTGTCGAGCGCTTAACTACGGAGAAGCAAGATGGAAGTAACTTTAATGGAACTCCTTGATTCAAGGGAACAAAGGGTATGGCATCAACAGGAACTGCTCGAAAAATACGGAGGGTCTTTGGTTTCTGTGACGCTAAACATACCAGGACCAATTAAAGATAAACCTCAATACAGAAAGGTTATGGAGTGGGGCATGGAAGCCTTACTAGGTGCATTCGGCCCAAATGTTATGTATAAAGAAACACGTTTCTTAAAAACAGGGGCAGAAGGGTATGTCTGCATTGATGGCCTAGAACCGGAGGAAGCAAAATATATCGCAGTACTTGTAGAATCTATGGCCCCGAAGGCAAGACTTTTGGATATCGACGTGATGGGTAAAGACGGAGCTGTTTCCAGAAGGGAACTAGGGCTAGAACCACGCAAGTGCCTACTATGTGATGAGGATGCAAAGGCCTGCGCAAGAAGTCAAAAACATAGTATGGAAGAACTACTGGAAGAAGTAGAAAAACTATGTTATTATTAAAAAAATACATAATAACGTTGAAGGAGAACTAGATATGGCAAAGAAAGATTTTGATATCAAAGACATTTTTGAAGCGATTGAAGACATCGTAGAAAAGATTTCCAAAGACAAAGATTTAAAAGAAACATTCGAAAAGAACCCAGCAAAGGCTATTGAATCTATCATTGGAATTGATTTACCAGATGACAAGGTTAATGATGTAGTAGATGCAGTTAAGGCTAAACTTACATTAGATACAGTAGGCGATATCTTAGGTGGTCTAGGCGGATTATTTAAGAAATAGAAGCATAATTAAAGCGAGGTAACCCTCGCTTTTTTTGTTTTCCGCTATGAGTTTGATACAATAAAATTCGACTAATTTTGTTAAAAAAGTACAAAAAAATTTATATTTATACTTGAATATCTTATTTTGCTCCTTTAAAATATTCTATTATATAAGGAGGCGTTAATAATGCTATATAAAGAATTTGATGATGAAATTATTTCCACCTTAGGTTTAGGTTGTATGCGTCTTCCTGTAATCGACGGTGATGAAAATAATATAGATGTAAAAAAGGCAGAGGAAATGATTGCCTTCGCTATCGAAAATGGTGTGAACTATTTCGACACTGCATGGGGATACCACGGTGGAAACTCAGAAGTAGTTCTTGGTGAAATCCTAAAAAAATATCCGCGCGATAGTTACTACATTGCAAATAAGTTCCCTGGTTATGACCTATCCAATATGGATAAGGTTGAACAAATATTTGAGGAGCAGCTTTCAAAAATGGGAGTTGAATATTTCGACTTCTATATGCTTCACAACGTATGTGAACTCAATATTGAACAGTATCTAGATGAAAAGAATGGAATTGTTCCTTACTTACTTAAGCAGAAAGAACTTGGAAGAATTAAGCATTTGGGATTCTCCACTCATGCAAGATTCAGAGCTTTCAAGAAGTTTATGGAAGCTGTGGGGGAACATATGGAATTTTGCCAGATTCAGTTAAACTGGTTAGACTGGGATTTCCAAAAGGCTTCACAGAAGGTGGAGTATCTTAATAAGAAAAATATTCCGATTTTTGTTATGGAACCTTTAAGAGGTGGCAAACTTGCGAACCTTCCTGAAGATCAGTCCGCGGTTTTAAAAGAATTAAGACCAGGAGAAAGTGACGCCGGCTGGGGATTTAGATTCCTTCAGGGGATTAAGGGTATTCAGGTTGTTCTTTCAGGAATGTCAACACTAGAACAGCTTAAGGAAAATGTTCGAATTATGAGTGTTGAAAGACCTCTAAATGAACGTGAAGGCATGGTTCTTATGTATACTGCAAAGGACCTAATCGAGCCACTTCCTTGCACAGAGTGTCGTTACTGTACTACACACTGCCCACAGGGGCTTGATATTCCGGTTTTAATTGCTTTATATAACGAGCATAATTCTACTAATAATGGCTTCATAGCATCGATGGCGGTGGATGCACTTCCGGATAATCAAAAGCCAAGTGCATGCAAAGGCTGTCATGCTTGCAATGATGTCTGCCCTCAGAAGATAAAAATTGCAGAGGCTATTGCAGAACTTCAGGAAAAATTAGGCTAGAGCCTCTTTGGTGGTTTTAGTAATGCGCTATAAAAATTCATTCTACTCAAGGGAGGTCCGCTATGACTACAGAAAAAGAAAAACGTGATGCATGGGAAGCATACGGAGAATATTTTAAAAATCGAACGGCAAGTGATGTTCAAGACGAATACGGTGAACAGAGAGATGAATGGCGCGAATGTAAATTCGATTACCACGGTAAAGAGGACGATGGATCCTGGGAGTAGAGTTATGAATAAAATGAAAAAAGGATTAGTATTTTTAATAATACAAGCAATAATATTTTATGTGTTACCACTTTTTGCAGGGCCTACTGATACGATGGGATTAGTACTTATCCAGTTTGCGGCGACTTTCGCATTGTCATTTATCGTAGGCGTAGCTACAAAAAGTACAATGAAATTTGTATTTCCTGTAATTGCGACGGTGGCCTTCGTGCCTGTAATAATGATTTATATGAACGCTACAGCGTATATTTACTTGGTATTTTATGCAGTATTAACAGTAGGTGGGGTTGCACTAGGAACAGGACTAAGAAATCTATTTACGAAAAAAGAAGATAAAGAAGTATAAAACTACAAAATAATTAAGGCTGTCAGTGATGACAGCCTTTTCTATTGATAAATCACATAATTGTAATTAAGGGTTTAGAGTTACCTTTTGTTCAACTCAATAATCACTGGACCAATCATCGTCGTCTTAGATACTTAGTAGGAACTCGATTTCTTCTACGTTTGTAATATCGTTATCTTCAAATTCATCAGTAAACCAAGACATGAATCCAAAGGCACATTTTCCAGCAGGAACAAGTTCTGCATATAATGGATCTAGCATATATCCGTTAACGGACACATCGTCAGCACTGAACATTAAGTTTTTCTCAGTTTTGTTCACTAAGAATAAGTTAGCTGTATAGCCCCACAATTCATCTTGTTCGAAGCCAGTAGAAATCAGAGTAGCATATTCGTTATCTATAAGCACTACATCGGAACTTTGAGGTTCTCTAACATATGTAGAAGCTTTTTCTTCTCCGTATGGATAGATTACAACTGTTTCGATTGCTGTACCAGCTGCTTCCCAGTCATCTTCGTCATATACATCAAAAGTTAGTTCTATTTCAGTAAATTCTGTAAGTCCATTTGCTTCAAGATCATCAGTCATAAAAGATATTTCTTCTTTTGCCTTTTTGCCTGCTGCAACTGTTGTAGCAAAAAATGGATCACATTTTACACCATTAATGGAGGCACTATAAACAGAATACATATAAGTCTTATCTGAAGATTTATTTTCGAATAGTGCTTTTAATGTAAAACCATATTCATTGTCTGGCTCAATTCCGGTTATTTTGATTGAATATTCATCATTATCAGCTGCAGTTACTTCAGAGAAAGCAAGATCGGAGCTGTCTTTAGTACCCTCATCGCTACCAGAATCGCCACAAGCGGTAAAGGAGAGTGCTAGTATAAATATCATAAATAAAGTAATTAAACGTTTCATAGTATATACCTCCTATAATTACAATAATCTTTTTCACATTATAGCATTTGTTCAAATTAAGATAAACAAATTATTAGCAGTTTTTTGAGTATAATTAATTGACTTTCCACTTTGTGGAAGGCTTAATATATGTGTAAAAGAGGAGGAATGGTTATGTTAAGGATAGAGAATTTAACAAAACATTACAAAGGATCAAATAAGGGTGTTACTGATTTGAGTTTACAGGTAATGCCTGGAGATATATATGCTTTCATTGGTCACAATGGCGCAGGCAAGACAACTGCATTAAAATGCATTGCAGGAATTCATAATTTCGACAAAGGCGAAATATATATAGATGGAGTGTCCCTTGCAGCAAACACTTTGGCTTGCAAGAAGACTTTTGCATATATTCCGGATAATCCGGATCTATATGAGTATTTAACAGGGATTCAATATCTGAATTTTATCGCCGACGTGTTTGGAGTGCCAGCCAGAGAGCGTGAAGAAAGAATTGCAAAATACGCAGATGCTTTTGAAATCACATCGTCTTTAGGCGATTTAATTTCTGCATATTCTCATGGTATGAAGCAGAAGCTCGCAATTATCAGCGCGCTAGTGCATAGTCCAAAATTGATGATTCTAGACGAACCTTTCGTTGGCCTCGACCCTAAAGCTGCTGTAATACTAAAGAATATTATGAGGGAAATCTGCGATGAGGGTGGAGCAATTTTCTTCTCAACTCACGTTCTAGATGTAGCAGAAAAACTATGTAACAAAGTTGCTATTATAAAGGATGGAAGACTCCTAGTTAGTGGCAATATGAATGATATTGTGAAAGATGGATATTCATTAGAAGACATCTTTATGGAGGTGGCAGCAGGTGCTAAGAGAGATTAGTGTTTTAGCGAAACTGAATCTTTGCAATATTTATGGCATAAATGTGTTCAGAAATAACAAGGATAAAAAGGCCAAGAAAATATACGTAGCGTTGGCTGCAGTAATGCTAGTGCTTGTAGCTATGATTGCTGTATACGTAGGTCTACTAGTATATGGCTACGTTACGATTGGCCTTGGTGAGGTGATTCCTGCCTATCTAATTATGATCGCTAGTTTGATTATTTTATGTTTTGGAATCTTTAAGGCGGGGCCTGTAATATTTGAGAAAAAAGGGTATGATATTCTTTGTTCTCTGCCGGTGTCTAGCAAATCTATAGTGACGGCAAGATTTATACGTATGTACGCAGAAGATATGGTGCTAACGCTTACAGTGATGGTGCCTGGGATTATAGTATATGGGCTTTTGATGAAGCCTTCATTGGGCTTCTATGCTAGCGGTACACTTGTAGCATTGCTGCTTCCTTTTGCACCTATGACCATATCCGTTATATTGGGGGCCTTTGTCACTGCCATTAGCTCTAGAACGAAGTATAAAAGTGTTATCGGTGCACTTTTGCCTATCGCAATCGTTCTTGGAGCTCTTGTCTTTACTAGTAAGTTATCCTTAAACGCGGGCCAGATTACACCAGAGATGCTGGCAGACTTTGCGGGAACTCTTACGAGTGTAATTGCAGCAATTTACCCACCAGCAATATGGCTCGGCAATATGATGCTAGGAATTGACACATTAACTGCAATCATGTTTGTGTTAGCGACCTTTGTGATTTTTGGAATAACAGTGTTTGTTATTGGTACTAATTTACAAGGTATCTGCCAGGGGCTATATGGAACTGTTGCAAGGCATGACTATATTATGAAATCTCAAGTGCAAAATAAGGTTATCGTGGCTCTTTTAAAGAGAGAGTTCAAGAGATACTTTGCATCTACGGTATATTTTTCAAATACCATAATGGGACCAATCCTTGCGGTAGTTATGGCTGCCTCACTATTGTTCATTGATATAGAATCGGCGCTGTCGGCTTTCCCTATGGAAATAGATGTAGTGACATTACTGCCTCTTGCCCTTGGCACGACTTTCTGCATGATGAACACAACTTCAACTTCTATCTCTATGGAAGGCAAAGAATGGTGGCTAATTAAGAGTCTGCCGCTGACAACTAAACAGATTTTAGATGGCAAATTACTCATGAACTTAGTGCTGTTTGCACCGTTTTATGTTATTTGCGTAGTAATATCCATAATTGCGCTTAAGCCTTTAGGTCTAGATTTGATTTGGGTGATTATAAGTCCTGCAGTGTTAATCGTATTCTCATGTGTATGGGGATTGTTTATCAATCTGAAGTTCCCTGTATTCAACTGGGAAAACGAAACCTCCGTGGTGAAGCAGAGCATGTCTGCAATGGTTGGAGGCTTATGCAGCGCGTTAGTTGGAATAGCGATGATATTTGCCCTTGTTTTAGCCCCAGCTAGCCTAGCATGGGCATTAAAGGCAGGATCGATGGTGGTGCTTGTGATAGCGACAGTTATGCTATATAATAGGAACAATGTAACAAAGTTAGAGCATTTATAAGTTATAGCTTTGTTAAAGATAGTATGACTTTGCGTGAGGAACAATAGATGAGTGTAACGGTTTCAGATTTGCTAAATTTACCTTCTTTGAAACAAGCGAAGGTAATTGGTGGACATAAAGGTTTAAACAAAATAGTATCATCCGTTTCGGTGCTTGAGTCCGTAGATCCAGGGAATTTAACTGAAGACATATTTAGTTCTAATGAATACATTGGAAGTGAAATTGTAATTACAGGATTTATAAACTGCATTGATGACGTGGAATGCCAATGTGCTAATATACGCAGATTGGCAGAGGGCGGAGAAGTAGGAATGATTCTGTTTTATGTGGGTATATTTTTGCCTGAAGTGAATCAAAAGCTTATAGACGTTGCTAATGAGCTTGACTTTGTATTGATTCAGATGCCTTCCATACGTACTCTAAGATATAGCGAAGTGATTAACGACGTAATGTCATATATTTTTAGCGATAATGAAAAGCATGATTCAATAGTTACGGATATACTAGCTAGAGTTTCTGCATTAAGTGAACAACAGAGAACGGTGAATACAGTTTTAAGGATGATAGGTGACAGGGTGTTGGCATCCATCATTCTTACTGATGAGTCTTTTAAAGTTATAAATTTGCTTTCTTGGCCTCAAGGGATAGAAGAACAATTACGTCAAGAGATGAGCGCATTACACAAATATGCCAGCGAGGGGAAGCAATATATATTCGAAAAAGATAAGAATAGAAACATTAATCATTTTGAGTTTTATAGTGATGGCGGCATACTAATGCATCTGTTTATAGTAAAAGAAGGAGAAAAACTAGGACAGAAAGTATTGGAACAGATACAGGATATTGTGAGAATATGCATGAATATTTGGGGGCGTTCCCATGGAACAATAGCTATAAGAGAACTGATTCGTGCAATTCTCCAAGATGATCCTATGAAGATGCGCAGATTATCCGACATTTTCCATATAGACATCGAAAGCATACATGAGATGTGGATTGTTCAAGGAGATAAAGTTAGTGAAAATATCGAAAGCATCTGTGAGTCACTCAAGGCCTATACCAAAACAGCGTTTGCTGATGTGTATGAGGGAAAATTACTTGTTTTTTCTAGCACTATAACTGCACAAAA
>JAFYLX010000045.1 GCA_017556895.1 Bacillota bacterium
AGCATGTTTGAAGATACTGTTGACTACTCAGACTATGAGTCTATGCAAGATTACATATATGGTGTAGAAGAAAACTTCGTATATTATGACTACTACGAGGATTTAGACCTTTCCACAATAGGAGAAAATATGTCTAAAATCGTCTGGGATGACGGCGTGGATGAATACGGCGAAAAAATTAATGGACTTACTTTAGACGTGCTTTGGTGGGTTGGTATGTATGAGGATATAGAAGAGTTCTTCAACACATATACAGGAATAGAGGATTACTATTACGACTATGATGACCGCAGTTGTGCTGAACAAGTAATAAATTGGATTGGTGCGCCTCCATTCGAGGAAATTGTGGGAGCGACGAATCTATATAACGGAGAGCAGATCTTGTCATTAACTGATTATATGGAATACTTGGAGGAATATACATATGAACGGTACTAAGGTTTTAGAAATTTCACCAATTAAATATATAGACGGTAAACTTACTCTTCTTGACCAGACTAAACTTCCTGGCGAAGAGATATACATAGATATCGAGACTAAAGAAGATATGTGGGATGCTATCTACCACCTTAAGGTGAGAGGGGCACCTGCTATCGGTGTTGCAGCAGGCTACGGTTTATATATCGACAGCCTTGCCTTTGGCGTAAAAGACGAAGAAAGTGCGGTATTAGACAAGGATGACGTGGCTGCGTTCCTTGAACACGTTAGAAAGGGAGCGGAATACCTAAATAGTTCTCGTCCGACGGCGGTTAATCTTTCCTGGGCACTTAAGAGAATGGTTTCTGGCCTTGAGGAGGCAGGCATCAAGAGCGTGGAAGAAGGAAAGAAATGGCTGGAGCAGGAAGCTATCAATATTCACGAAGAAGACATTGCGGCTTGTAAGGCTATGGGCGAGTATGGTTTATCACTTCTTAAACCTGGAATGGGGATTTTAACTCACTGCAACGCGGGCACAATCGCGACGGCTAAGTATGGAACTTGTCTTGCACCGATTTATCTTGGACACGAGAGAGGATATGATTTCAAGGTGTTTGCAGACGAGACTAGACCGCTTCTTCAGGGTGCTAGACTTACTGCTTGGGAACTTAACAAGGCGGGCGTGGACGTAACTTTAATTTGCGATAACATGGCTTCAACAGTTATGAAGAAGGGATGGATTGATGCAATCGTTGTGGGCTGCGATAGAATGGCGGCTAACGGCGATGGTGCAAACAAAATCGGAACTTCCGGAGTTGCAATCTTGGCAAAGGAATACGGAATCCCGTTCTACATGTACGTTCCAACTTCAACAATCGACATGAATACTCCGACTGGAGATGACATACATATCGAGCTTCGTAAGGGCGAAGAAATCTACGAAATGTGGTACGAAAAGCCTATGGCGCCGGCTGGGGTCAAGACTTTTAACCCATCCTTCGATGTGACAAATCACGAATACATCACAGCTGTAATCACAGAAAAGGGCGTGGTCAAACCGCCTTTCGATGTAAATCTAAAGAAACTAATGGAGCAGGAATAACGCCCTGCAAGAAAAATACGAAAAGGACGATATAATGGAAACGAATAAAGTAAGTTTTATAGCTAAATATGCTAAGATCCTAACGGTTCTTGCCGTTTTATGCGGTGCGACTTCCGGGGTTCTTGGCAAATTAATCACGGCGCCATCTATGGCAATTGGATTCTGGAGATTGACGATTGCCCTGCCTTTCTTCATCATTCCGGCGCTTATGAATCAGGAAAAGAGAGAAAAACTAAAGGCGATCGCACCTAAGGACTACATGTGGTGCTTCATTTCAGGTGCTTTCTTGTTTGCGCATTTCTTCTCATGGTTCAGTGCAGTTAAATTAACAAACATTGCGAGTGCTGCGGTTCTTGCTTCACTTCATCCACTAGTAGTTCTTCTTGTGACTGTATTTATCTACAAGAAGAAGGTCAACCTAAAGGCAGTTGCCGCAATCGCAGTAGCGCTTATTGGTGGTGCGATTATCGTAGGCGTTGACTATAGCTCATTTGCGGGTGGTAACCTTCAGGGTAACATCTTTGCTTTCTGTGCGGCGATGTTCATGGGTCTATACTTCGCAGTGGGCGACGCTGTCCGCAAGAGAGTAGATGGCGGGCTTTACGTACTTTTAGTATTTGCATCTTGTTGGATTTGCTTCACTATAGGCAACGTTGTTACGGGAACTCCGCTTCTTGGATATCCTGCTATGGACTATGTAATGCTTGCTGTAATGGCAATGCTTTGCCAGATTGGTGCTCATGCCGTATTCAATCTATGTATCGGACATGTCAGCTCCCTATATGTATCAACTTGGGAAACTGGAGACGCGGTGTTCTCTACATTATTTGCAATCCTATTCCTTTCCCAGGTACCAAAGACTTACGAAATCGCAGGATGCATAATCGTAGTATGTGCACTTCTTTACTATAACAGACAGGAGAGTAATCACTAGTAATGAGTTACAAAGTTAAACTACAATCCTTTGAAGGGCCTTTCGACCTGCTGGTTTATCTAATCGAAAATGCGGAAATGAGCATTTATGACATCGAAATCAGCAAGATCACAGGGCAATATTTAGAATATATCAAGGCTATGGAGGAAATGGATATCGCTGTATCCACTGAATTTATGGTACTTGCGTCTTCTTTGATCGAGATTAAGTCAAAGATGATTCTTCCTAGAATTAGCGAAATCGGAGATGGTGTGGTTGACGAGGACCCTAGATCCGAACTGGTATCCAGAATCTTAGAGTACAAGAGATTTAAACGTGCGGCAGAAATCCTCGAGGAAAGAGAAGAGTATGCGAGCCGAATATACCAGAAACCGCAGGAAGATATTTCTCAGTATCTAGATCAGCCTGACGAGTATTTGAGCCTGGATTTGAAGCAGTTTGCTAGTGCTTTTGCGTCATTTATCGAGAAAAAACAGCGTATCGAGACTGTAAGAAAGCATTACACTAGAATTGAGAGAGAAAAGGCGTCTATGGAAAGCCGAATCTCATTCATAGCAAACAAAATTCGCCAAAAGCTTGGCAGAGTATTTAAGTTCGGCGAACTTGTTCCTAATACTAAAGATAGATACGACGTGGTAGTTACTTTTATGTCACTACTTGAAATGGCTAAACAGAGAGTAGTCAATGTGAAGCAGACTTCTACTTACGGCACGATCGAGATTGAGGCCGGTGAAAGAATTGACGAAGGAGACATCAAATATGAGCAGTAGAAAAACTATAAAATCGGCATTTGAATCAATGCTGTTCACTTGGGGCGAACCTCTAGATGTGAAAGCGGCGGCAGATGTTTTTAATATAACTAAACAGGAAGCTACAGAATATTTCCTAGAACTTCAGAGGGAATACGAAGAAGAAGGCAGGGGCATCGTTATTAGACAGATCAATAACTCTTTCCAGTTCGTGACTAGAGAAGAAAACGCCGACTATATCAGAACTCTTTGCACTCCTGTGAAGGCGAAAAAGTTATCCCAGTCAGCGCTGGAAGTTCTTGCAATCGTAGCATACAAGCAGCCTGTTACTAAAGGTGAAATCGAGGCCATCAGAGGCATTAGATGTGACAGAGTAATGGAGGGCTTGATGAAAAAGGATTTAGTTTGCGAAAAAGGTAGATCTGACTCGGTTGGAAGACCAATTCTTTACGGAACTACAAATGCCTTTCTTCAGAATTTTGGATTCTCATCCATCAAGGAACTTCCGCAGATTGATGATATCGAAAGCCTTGTTTCCGGTGCTACAACTGATGATATCGAAGATAAGTCAGACGAACTAGCTGATGGACAGCTTCAGATGGAAATTTAATCGGCTGGCTAGCACGTAATTTAATAAAAAAGGAATATTACTCCCTTGAAACTGTAAAATGTTTCGAGGGAGTTTTTTTATGAGTAAAAAAGTAAAAATGTTGATGGTCTTGGCCTTTATGATTGGTAGTCTCGGTGGACTGGCCGAATATTTTAGCCCTAGTGTCAGGGTGGATGATAATGATCTTTTTGGCATGCAAGAATCAGTAGAGGCATCTTCCTTGGCACCTACAATATCGGCAGAGGGTGCGATTCTGATAAATGCAGAAGACGGAAGTGTGATTTATGAGAAGAATGCAGATAAAAGGCTTTATCCTGCCAGCACTACGAAAATTATGACAGCGCTTATAGGTCTTGAGATTATGGATGAGATAAATGCAGAACTTGACAGTGAAATCAAAGTGCCAAAGGAAGCGGTAGGGATAGAAGGTTCGTCTCTTTATCTAAAAGAAGGGGAAATTGTTACGGCAGAAGAACTTCTATATGGAATTATGCTTCAGTCCGGTAATGATGGGGCAACTGCACTTGCGATTTCTCTAGGTGGAAATATGTCAAATTTTGTCGAAAGAATGAACAAGAAGGCAGTGGAACTTGGCTGCAGGGAAACTGATTTTGTGAATCCATCGGGGCTTTTCGACAAGGATCATTATACTACGGCAAGAGATCTGGCCTTAATCAGCAAGGCGGCTATGGAAACTCAAGCTTTTAGGGAAATAGTGAGTTCTAAGAATTGGTCCAGCGATACAACCGGCAGATCGTTTACAAACAAAAACAAGACCATAGCCGAGTATGAGGGTGCAACGGGAGTTAAAATCGGATACACGAAGAAATCCGGAAGAACCCTGGTGGCGTCTGCCAAGCGTGGAGATATAGAGTTGATAGCTGTGGTGCTAAATGCACCAAACTGGTTTCAAGATGCCTATGCTTTGCTAGACTATGGCTTCGCTAGGGATAATTAGATTTGAATAGTTTTTTATGTTAGGAGGTTCTATGGAATATATTTGTGTCGATAGAGGCGGCGAAAGGTGCCCTTGTATTCTCATGGAGGCCGGACAGTGCTATATGTGCAACATGATAAGGAGCGGAAAATGCAGCTGTGCGAGTTTGTGGCAAGGCGTCTGCCCCTATACCGAATACCTGCAGAGAAATAAAAAGGTTACGAAGGAAGTTGTACCTAAAAATCTTAAAATCGCCCATATAAAGAGTTACTCACCCACTTTGAGTGTGATAACTTTGGAATCGACATTGGCCTTCGGATTAAAATGCGAAGAAATGGGAGCATTTCTGATGGTTCAGTGGAAAGATTGGTTCATACCTATTTCTGTTCTTAGGGTTACAGCAGATTTTGAGAACCAGCTTAGTTATATAGATTTGGCGGTAAACGCTAGCGGACCTAAGACTATAGGGCTACTAAAGAAAGCTATAATCGGAGAGAAGGTAGTGGTCAAAGGCCCTTTCTATAGCGGCCTAATTAACAAGGAGAGTTTTGACAAAACTGCCAATACTATAATCCTTGCAAAAGGTATAGCCGCGACGCCTCTCGCAAATATGAAAAAATATCTCATAGGGAGCGAGAACACTCTAAACAACACCAAAAACAAGCTGATGGAATTTAAGCTGGACCGAAGTAAGTTGCCGAATGACTTCATTACCGAATATCTTAGTGATTTTGATTTTGAAGACGTGGACTTAGAGTCTGAAAGTTTTGAGATTGCAGAATCCATGAAAGAGGCTTATGGATATAGTTATGTAGGTGAAAAAAGACCAAACTTGCTGTTGATGGTATCTCCGTATTATGTTGAAAAGATTTTGAAACTGACAGGACTTAACAGAAATAGGATGATAACCCCAAACCATAGCAATATGTGCTGCGGAGAAGGGTATTGTGGCAGCTGCTCGTATACCGACAAAGACGGTATAACCGTTAGAATGTGCAAGTGTATAGGAGGTATTTATGGGTAAAATCGTGGTAGTCGGTGGCGGCTGGGCAGGAGTCTCTGCTGCCATCGGAGCAAAGAAACAGGGGCATAAAGTGATTCTGTTAGAAAAGACGGACCTACTTTTAGGCTTAGGCAATGTCGGCGGAATAATGAGAAACAACGGAAGGTTTACTGCTAGCGAAGAAAATATTGCTCTTGGTGCATCGGAATTGTTTGAGATAACGGATAGGCTGTCAGTCCACAAGAATGTGGACTTTCCGGGGCATAAGCATGCCAGCTTCTATGACGTCAATAGGGTAGAAGTGGAAGTGGGAAGGCTCGTGAGAGATAGAGGCATTGATGTGCGCTTCATGACTAGGGCTATCGACGTTGTAATGGAAGGAGAGACGCTGAAAGCAATAAAAACAGCAGATGGCAAAAACATAGAAGGGGACGTTTTCGTTGAAGCAACCGGATCTACTGGGCCAATGGGTAACTGTATGAAATATGGTAACGGCTGTTCCATGTGTATACTGCGCTGCCCTTCCTTTGGACCGCGTGTCAGCTTAACGGAGATGGCTGGACTTGATGACCTATCGGCAATGCGCGAAGATGGTATGAAAGGAGCTTTTAGCGGCTCCTGCAAGATTGATAAGTATACCCTTTCCAAAAAACTGCAAAAGAAATTAGACAAAGAAGGATTTGCCGTAGTTCCACTGCCCGAAAAGTTAATTAACCGAGAGAAATTAGGCAAGAAGGTATGCCAGCAATACGCCCTAAATGAGTTTGCAGAGAATATCATATTGATTGATACGGGATGCGCGAAGCTGATGACGTCATATTTTAATCTTGAAGACTTGCGCAGCGTTCCGGGCTTTGAAGAAGCTCGTTACATAGACCCTTATGCAGGTGGCAAAGGCAATTCCATAAGGTATATGTCTGTAGGCCTTAGAGACGAGTATATGAGGGCACGTGGTCTCGATAATTTATTCTTGGCTGGCGAAAAATCGGGTTTCTTTGTGGGTCATACTGAGGCCATAACCACAGGCTCACTTGCGGGGTATAATGCGGCAAAGATGGCAGAAGCCAGCTGCAACGTGCCAAAATGCGCTGGAAAGCCCGAAGACGGTTATGCGCAACTTCTCTCGCTTCCCGACACACTAGCAACGGGCCAGATACTATCCTACGCTAACGAGGCCTTGAAGCAGGAAGATTGCCTAAAACGCAGGTTCACCTTTGCGGGAGGAGAATTTTTCGAACATATGAAAACGCGAGGTCTATACACAACTGATATAAAAGAAATTAGGAAAAAGGTTGAAAATGCAGGTCTTATGAATGTTTACAATAGTTGATGTTATGTGATAAAATATATTGGTTATAAACGATATTGGTTATTTTACATAGAGGAAGAGGAAAAATGAGAATTAATAAATACATTGCGCAGGCAGGTGTTGCCAGCAGAAGAAAAGCAGACGAATTAATCGCCAACGGAAACGTTAAGATTAACGGTGCCGTTATGATGGAACCTGGATATGACGTTCAGGAAGGTGATACAGTTGTTGTAAACGGTAGAGAAATCAATGCAAATAAGAAGCTTGAATACGTTCTTGTAAACAAACCATGGGGCGTAATCACTACAGTTGAAGACGACAAGGATAGACCTACAGTTATGGATCTAGTAAACGACATCGATGCTAGACTTTTCCCTGTAGGAAGACTTGACTACAACACTACTGGTGCCTTAATCATGACTAATGATGGAGATCTAACTTACAGAGTTACTCATCCTAGACACGAACTTGGCAAGACTTACAGAGCTTTAGTTAAGGGTGTTATTTCCAACGAAAAACTTGCTAAACTAAGAAACGGCGTAGATATCGGCGGATACATCACTAAGAGAGCTTGGGTTACTATCATTAAGGCCGGCAAGGGTTCAACTCTAGTAGAAATCACTATCCACGAAGGCAAGAATCGTCAGGTTAGAAAGATGTTCGCAGCCGTTGGAAACCCAGTTCAGACACTTGAAAGAGTAGCAATTGGACCTATCAAATTAGGTCATCTTAAAGAAGGCCACTACAGAAAATTAACAAAAGAAGAAATTGAATTCTTAAAGAATTGTTAAGTATGAAAAGAGCGCTTATGTTAAGCGCTCTTTTTGCGTGTCGTTTATTATTGTGGTATTTATCCTTTGAAATTGTAGTGGTAAAAAGTGTAAAGGAACTGACAGTTGACATAAAATATGTCTCCAAAAACGTGCATGTTTTGTTTTGCTGGGGTATACTTAAAAAGTTAAGGGAAGGAATGAATTATGGTTGATAATCAAAAAGTGGGAAAATTTATATTGGAATGTCGTAAAGAAAAAAACATGACACAGCAACAAATTGCAGATAATTTGTTTTTAACTAGGAAAGCTGTTAGTAAATGGGAAAGAGGGTTATCGCTTCCGGATATTGGACAGTTGGAACCATTAGCAGAACTTTTGGGGATTAGTGTAGCAGAACTTTTGAAAGGGGAAAAGATTGATGATATAGAAGATGTTGAGGTTGATTGCATTATAACTGATACGGTTGAAACATTTTTATTTACCGCTAACAAGAAAAGTAATATAAAAATATTATTGACGCTGCTATTGTGCCTTTTGGTAGTAACGGGAATTGTTGTATATTATAGTTTTTGTAGAATGCAAAATGATTATATGGATATATGCCAATCCGTTATATATGGTGAAGAAAATGCCATGCAATTGTTTGAGTGTGTTACAGATGTTGATCGCAATGTTTTACATATATTAACGGAAGATGAATATAAAGATGCATTATTTTATGCGGGGGGATCTTTAAAAACCTTTGGTACAACAGATAGCGTAATTGAAAAATATCCGGAGATGAAAAATAAGAGTGAAGAGCTTTATGCTGATGTGGAAACTGTTTATAATGAAATGTATGAATTTGATGGCTATGAGGGAACGTATTATGTGAAAGACTATGATTCTTTCTGTAAAACCGTGAACGAATTATACGATAGTTGCTTGGCGTTAAGGGAAGTTCGAAGAGATTTTGAAAGAGAAGTTGGATTGAGGGATTGATTTTTAATATTGGTCTGTAAAAACATAATAGCGGTGCCATGGTAAGGTTGGCACCGCTATTATTTTAAAGATGTATTAGTAATTACTTTGTACGCTTATTTTCTCTTGCATTCCTTTGGAGTTACGCAAGTACCAGTAGCTCTAGCAACTACGATTGGTTCTTCTAAGAAGTCAGCAGCGGAAGCGCTGATGTCAGGTCTGGAAACGATAACCTTTCTAGCTTCGAAAGACATCTTTCTGGAAGTGTTACCGATCTTTGTGATTTCACCGTAAGCTTCGATGTAGTCGCCAGCGAATGTAGGAGCTAAGAATTCTACGTTGTCGTATGCGCAGAATAAACCTTCGTCTCCGTCGCACTTGATTAATAATTCTGTAGCAACGTCACCGAATAAGTGAACCATGTGAGCACCGTCAACTAGGTTACCACCGTAGTGAGCATCTTTAGCGGACATTCTTAATCTTAGTGTTGAAGTAATTTTTTCCATTTTTATTTCTCCTTTTTACGTAAAAAATTAAAACTAATTAGTTTATTGAATTCACAAGAATAATATATTGCAAATAGTGTGCCAATGGTTTATCATTGAAAATACCAAGAAAGTGAACCGATTTAGGTTCGCTTGATAAGGAGCGAACACAAAATGAACATTCAATATGGTATTAAAAGAGTTCTTGAACCACAGCACGTATTACCTACTTCAGCATGGAAGTTAGATAATAATCGCAACATCTATCCAGATGAACTCAAAGTATCTATTAAAAGAATACACCTTGAGGGGACAGGTTTCAAGCAAATTTGTACAGAATCTAACAATGATGAGAAAAAAATAAAGCAGGCCATAATAGACGTGGTCATCAGAAGAGGTAAATTGCACAATCCTGTAACTGACACGGGAGGCCTTGTTATGGGAAAGGTAGAAGAAATCGGGCAGGAGTACGACAACTGGCAAGGTTTCAAGGTGGGAGACATGGTAATTTGCAATGCTTCGGCGGCATCTCTTCCTATGCATATTGAAAATATAACTTCTATAGATAGGGCGTACAACCAGGTTGAAGCCAACGGCTATGTTATCGTTCACAATAAAATTCCTGTCGTAAAAACGCCGGAAGGCGTATCTAGCGAGATGCTGATGTTCGCCTTTGACCAGTCGGGCACGCTGTACCGCCTGAAAACCTTGCTTGAAGGCAAAAGCAGGTTCTTAATCGTTGGAAACAGTATGCTTACAAACCTTTTGTACGGCTATGTAATCCGTAGAGAACTTGGCAACGAATGTGAAATTACTTGTCTTTTGGATAAGAAGACTAATACAAAAATAGCGGGCAAGGGTATAGATGACCTCATTAAAAATGTATTTGATGAAGTTAACTATCTGGACATTTTAAGACCGGTAGAGTGTATGGAAAAACTGGGGGCAGAGTCATATTATGATCTTTCCATAAACTGCGCGGAAATCCCGGGTGCGGAAACTATCAATATCCTTGCGACGAAGCCGAGAGGAACGGTGCTATTTGCCAATTTAATAAATAACTTAAATATC
>JAFYLX010000007.1 GCA_017556895.1 Bacillota bacterium
CCACGTAGTTATATCCTTCTTGGAAATAGTAAGAATGTGACTCATAAGTATAATGGCTGTAGACTTCAACACCGCCTAAAGCATCGACTAAATCAGTAAGCCCATTAAAATTGATTTTAGCATAGTAATTTATCTTTATATCAAACTTGTCTTCGATACTCTTTATTGAGGATTGAACTCCTCCCCACCAGCCACTGTAGGATAGTTTGCTGCTTCCACCTCTACATGGAATATACACAAAAGTATCTCTAGGAATAACCTGCAGATATACCTGTTCTGACACTGGATTTACAGTCAGCAGAATGTTAACATCACCTCTTCCTGTGGAGGAAATATTATCTCCGGATGACAGGTCAGTGCCCTGAAAATACACAGTAAATGGTTCTGTAGAAATATCTACCGCGTCGGCTTCAACTTGCTCAATCTCATACTGCTTTTCAAAGAGAACAACTATCTTGTCAGAGTAATCCTCATCTATCATACTAAGGTCAACTTTCGTGTCATTAGTAAGAACCATAAGTTCAATACTTTTAGAAAGCAGGCTGCTATATACTTCATCTGTAGTTTTGTAAGGTCTGCTCTTTGAAACTACTTTTGAGTTTTCCGCTAGTATTTCACTAGATCTTTCATAAGCATCGTTATCAGAATTTACATAGCCAAGTACATAAGATGAAAAATCATCTTCTGAAGTAATACCCGAATCTTTATGTGCGACAATTTGGACTACTTCATATTCCTTAACTTCGCTTATATTTTCAGCCACCTCGTCTACCTTGCCTAAAACGCTAGATGCAAAAATACAAATCGCTATTAGAAGCAGTTCTATAACTAGCGTACTCTTCGGAAATTTGTAATGAGTAATAGCCAATAATGCCACAAGTACTACAATTCCTACTATTGCTGCAATTAAAATCTTTCCTTCAAAATAGTTGGAAAGGATTGTTACTATGTAAATAGACATGGCAACGAGCGCTAGTAGTAACAATAAAGAAGCAAGCTTCCATTTATCTTTCTTCAATTCATTAAAATAATTCATATGACAACCTTTTCTATTTATGATATGCTTCGTTTTTGTTTATCTTAAAAGCTCTGTATACCTGTTCTAAAAGTATAACCCTCATCATCTGATGTGGGAATGTCATCTTTGAGAAAGATAACTTGAAGTCAGAACGTTTGCTAACTTCCTTGCTAAGGCCAAGGCTGCCTCCGATTATGAATGTGACGTGACTTTTTCCCATAAGCGGAAGTTCTTCCATCTTTGAAGCCAGTTCTTCAGAAGTCAGGTTCTTGCCTAATATTTCTAACGTGATGACATAGCTGCCATCTTTTACGTGCTTTAGAATAGTCTTGCCTTCCTCTTCAACAACTGCAGCTTCCTGTGCTTCGGACGCCTTGTCTGGAAGTCTTGACTCCTTAAGTTCAAGGATTTCGATATCACAATATTTGGAAAGACGCTTCATATATTCATTTACAGCATCAGTCCAGTATTTTTCTTTTAATTTTCCTATACAAATTACCTGAATTCGCATTTTTATCTCCTAAATTATAATATATTCGTTGTTTTCGTTATGCTTAAGCACGCTCATTCTTAGGTCTCTGCCTACATAGAATTCATTCTCTTCAAGAACGTTTTTCACAGTAAGCATGGCCTGTTCCGGAGTGTTGTTTTCTTGGCTCAAATGAGCTAAAAGCACGTACGGAATTTTGTTATGTGTCTGATTCTTCAAAAATCTAACTATTGCTTCGCCGCAAGACTCGTTTGAAAGATGACCTACATCGCTTAGTATTCTGCGTTTTACTAGATACGGATAACGCCCATAAAGAAGAACATTGACCTCGTGATTTGATTCGATAACAAGTACGTCTGAATCTGTAATAACCTCATCCATTTCTTTTGTCATCTTGCCGGTATCCGTGATTACAGATATCTTTTTTCCACCTTTAGAAAAGCTATAGGATATAGGCTCTGCCGCATCGTGGGAAAGCGCAAATGTAGTAACCTCTATGTCTCCTACCATGAAAGTTTGATTCTTTTCTACAATATTCACTCTTTCATGGTACACATCTTGTATCTTACCCGAGATTGAATCCCAAGTACCACTTGAACAGAACATTTCACAATGTTTTGAATATTTCATAATGGAATTTGAGCTTCTCACATGGTCTATATGTTCATGAGTAAGTAAAAGCCCATCCATAGCATGGTATGAAAGTTCTATAGTCTTAAGTGCAGTATTGATAGAAATCCCTGCTATCCCCGCATCAAGCAAAATTATAGTCTCTTCGCTTCTTATTAAATAACAATTACCCTTGCTACTGCTAGCGATAGGATAAATACCTAAATTCATTTTCTATTCTCCTAGTCAATTTAATCCTCGAAGATTATACCACTTTTCCGTTGTAAAATCACTACAAATACGCCATAATATAGGTATAAATTAGCAAGGGGAATAATAATGAGTATATTAAGAATCTATACCGATGGAGGTTGTTCAGGTAATCAAGAAAGAACAAATCTTGGTGGCTGGGGCGCCTTATTAGAATTTGGTGAACATAAAAAAGAATTATGGGGTGCAGAACCCAATACTACCAACAATAGAATGGAATTAACAGCAGTTATCGAGGCCTTCAAGGCCTTAAAAAAAGATAACCAGACTATCGAGGTTTTCACAGACAGCTCCTACGTTGCCAACTGTTTCCGTGAAAAATGGTATGAGTCTTGGGAAAATAACAATTGGAAGAATGCTGCGAGAAAGTCTGTAGAAAATCAAGAATTGTGGAAAGAACTGCTATCACTTGTTAGAAAACATGACGTAAGTTTTTTCCGCGTAAAAGGGCATGTCAAACTTCCTAAATGCGCCGAAGGTGAATTACCAAAGAACGCAACTTTAGACAAGTTATACGCTAAATTTGTAGAATGGAATGGTGCCAGATTCAGTTACGAGGACTTCATCTATATCACAGAGATGAATAATCTGGTAGACGGACTAGCAAACAAGGGCATCGACTCAATACGCTAGCTACACTTTATATAACATATAAAACAAGAAGGTCAAATAATATGTATCTCGAGCTACAGCTTCTCGGGTTAAAACCCTGCGAAAGCGCTCATCGATACATTTATTTGACCTTTTTCATTCCCTATATAAAGTAAATGGTAGTCGACTATCTTGGAGAGCGTTTCCGCAAGGCACATCATAATGTCCAAGGTAATTGCGTATGCGAACAGCTGGAATTTGAATCTGTTTGAGCCAAAGGCGAGTTATTCAAATTCCCTGTGAGTAAAGCAAGTGCCTTGTTGACATTATTTGTGTCTGAGGACATAGCTCGAGAGATAGACGTTTTCCATTCAAACTATTCTACGCGAATATTGATAACTTCCGCAGAAGCAACTGCAGCTTCGATTAAAGCTTCGCAGTCTAGCTTGCTTTCGGATTCTAAAATCTTTTCTAGTCTTGGCTTTGTTGTAGGGTGCTTCGGAAGGAACACTTTACAACAGTCTTCATAAGGTTCGATAGACTTTTCGTAAGTACCGATTTCCTTAGCCTTGTCCATGATTTCTGTCTTGTCCATCGCGATTAATGGTCTCATAACAGGCTTAGAAACAGACGCATCTGTTACAACTAAAGATTCTGCAGTCTGGCTCGCTACCTGACCTAAGTTTTCGCCAGTGATTAGCATCATGCAATCAGACTTTTCTGCAATCTTTTCTGCGATTCTCATCATGAAACGACGTACTAGGATTGTAGTTTCTTCTTCCGGACAGTTCATAACGATCTGTTCCTGAATTGGAAGAAGGTTAACTGTATGCATTTTGAACTTGCCAACGTAAGTAGCAAGAATTCTAGCTAAATCTTCTACCTTTTCCTGTGCTCTAGGGCTTGTATATGGATATGAGTGGAAGTGAACCGCTTCGATCATCATACCACGCTTTGCCATCATCCACGCTGCAACAGGGCTGTCGATACCGCCGGAAAGAAGGATCATACCCTTACCGTTTGTACCTAGTGGAAGACCACCAAATCCATTAACCTTACCTTCGTAGATGTATGCCTTGTCAGAACGCACGTCTACATGAAGAAGTACGTCTGGCTCATGTACGTTTACCTTTAGAACCTTGCAACCAACTAGAACTTTAGCACCGATAATTCTGCCGATTTCCGGTGACTTAACAGGGAAGTTCTTGTCAGCTCTCTTTGCCTCAACTTTGAAAGTCTGAACCCCTCTAGTTTCGATTAGGTTCATCATGTATTCTACCGCAGCTTCACCGATAGCATTTAATTCTGGTTCTGCTTCAACTGCCTTACTGATGGAAGCAACACCGAAAACTTTTGCAGTTTCCTTGATGATTGCATCAATATCTAAATCCTTTTCTGCTCTAATAAAGATAAGACCTTCCTGACGCTTAATATCTACGCCCTTGAATGCCTTTAAATTACGACGAATTCTGTCTACTAGCATTCTTTCGAAGTATGGCTTATTCATGCCCTTTAAAGCAACTTCTCCACATCTTACAATCAGAATATTCTGTTCGTTCATTTTTCTCTCCTCTATCTAAAACTGCCTAGTTTTCTAAACTTAGTAACGGCGAATTTAACTCTATCTGCTACGTAATCCATCTCTTCTTCAGTATTAAATTCACTGAAGCTGAAGCGAATTGCGCCTTCGATTTCTTTATGTTTTAGGCCCATTGCGCCAAGGACATGGCTCTGACCCTTCTTATTGGATGAACAAGCGGATCCAGTTGAAACGAAGATTCCATCCTGTTCTAAAGTATGAAGCAATACTTCACCTCTAGTTCCAAGGAAAGAAACGTTTAATACTGATGGTGCTGCATCTTCAGGGCTATTGATGATAACGTCCTTGATGTCACTTTTGATTGCTTCGTAAAGTCTGTTTTTAGCCTTTATCATTGCAGCAATTCTTCCATCAAAGTCATCAAATGCCATATCTATTGCCTTACCAAAACCTGCAATACCAGCAGTATTTTCTGTACCGGAACGCATATGACCTTCCTGGCCTCCACCTACAATAAATGCAGGAAGAGCAAGTCCCTTCTTAACATAAATGCCGCCGATTCCCTTCGGACCGTGAATCTTATGTCCACTAACGGAAATCATATCGATTCCCTTAAGGTCGCCCTTAACATTTACAGGAACTTTGCCGAAAGCCTGGACAGCATCAGTATGCATCAAGATTCCAGTTCCATGTTCTTTGTTGAACTTATCCTTTAGGTCGATGATTTCTTTTAACGGCATAACCGTACCAGTCTCGTTGTTTACCCCCATGATGGAGATTAGGATAGTATCTTCATCGATGGCAGCCTTTAACTGGTCCATATTTAATCTACATTTGTTATCAACACCGATATATTCTACCTTATAGCCCATCTGTTCTAGCTTTTTGCAAGGTTCTAAGATAGCTGGGTGTTCAACAGCCGTAGTTATAATCTTTTTTCCCTGATGCTTTCTAGCATTCGCCGCTCCCATTATGGCCATATTGTCGGCTTCTGTACCGCATGAAGTAAAGAAAACTTCATCTTCACCGGCACCAAGGCTTGCAGCTAGTGACTTTCTAGCATTCTTAATGTATTTTTCTGCTGAAATTCCAAGAGTATGAAGTGAAGACGGGTTACCGAAATCTTCTCTCAATACCTTTGTCATTACATCCACTGCCTCGTCGTAAGGCTTAGTTGTGGCGCTGTTATCTAAATAAACAAACATTGCCTCTCCTTTTCTATATAAACTCTACATTCCTGTAAAAACATTTATCCACTTCTTGCTGAAATATCTTTGGTAACAGAATATTACCTTGATGAAGTCCGAAATAGCTACTACCGCGATGGCAAGTGGCAAGGATAAATCTAGCACAAGCACCGCGAAAAATGCTAGCGGAACCTGTAATAGCATATTTAATGCCGAGTCAATTAATAAGCAATAAACAGTATCACCGCCTGCTCTTAAAATACCACAAATTATAACATATGCAAGCATTTTTGGTGTAAGAGCAATGGCATAAAGGAATAATGCAGACATAATAAGGCTTGTCGTCTCAACGTTATAATCATAAATGTCTGCGATTGGACCTCTAAGCAGTATCAATGCCAGCGTCATAATCACATTTGTTACCCAAGTGGCAATGAGTGATAGCCCGCTGTAGCCATAGGCCAGTTCTTTTTTCCCCTGCCCTAGAGTCTGTCCAACTATAACCGTTGTCGCATTACTTAGCCCCGCATATACAGTGTGGAAAACGTCTGTAACCGTATTTGCGATTTGAACTACCGCAAGGGCTACGGCCCCAATTCTTCCGTATGCCGCGAATATCATAGCCACTGAAAGGGCCCATAAACTTTCGTTGAAGATAACCGGAATGGCAGTCTTCATAACATTTGTAAACATATTTTTGTCGAATCCAAAAAGTTCCTTTGGCATAGCTCTAAGCGGATTCGTTTTATGTGAATATACGTAGATGTACATACAAGCACATTCGATAGCTCTTGAAATTAAAGTAGCTAGCGCTGCACCTTCTACTCCCAGCTTTGGCATACCGAAGTTACCAAAGATTAGGCAGTAGTTTAGGAAAATATTAATGCAGATTGCAACAAGGTTAATCATTGTTGGAACCTTAAGCAATGCTGTTGCCCTGGAATTATATGAAATAACGAAAGTTAGTCCACTAAATAAATATGAGAAGCAGGCAATTCTAATATAGTCTACACCGTAAGCGATAACCATTTGATCATCACTAAACAAACCGATCAGAGTAGGTGCTGCAAAGTACGCTAAAGCAACGATAGGAATCGTCAATGCACCGAACACTAGATAATCAATGCCAAGAATCTTTCTAAGGCTTTTTAGGTCTCTAATTCCCCAATACTGGATTAAGTATACTCCTGCACCACTGAAGATTCCAAATAGAAGTACGCTGTATATAAAGTAAATCTGGTTAGCAGATCCAACTGCCGCGAGGGCTTCTTCTGAAATCTTCCCTACCATGATTGTATCCACTAAATTGAGGCATACTACAACAAGTTGCTGGAGAACTACAGGTATCCCAACAACTGCCATATGCTTCCAAAAGGCCATCTTATCTTCTTTTGTCATTACATATTTTTTAGTCATACTTCCTCTTTTTCGTTAGTTTCTTAAGGGCAAAAAAGGAACTCCTTATAATCAAAGGAGCTCCTAACAATTGACAAATTATTTTGCGTAATCAATAGCTCTTGTTTCTCTAACAACGTTAACCTTGATCTGACCTGGATATTCAAGTTCAGATTCAATCTTCTTAGAGATTTCTCTAGCCAGGAATACGATTTCTTCGTCATTAACGTCATCAGGCTTAGCAATGATTCTAATTTCACGACCTGCCTGAATAGCGAAGGACTTTTCAACTCCCGGAGTAGTATTAGCGATTTCTTCTAGCTTTTCAAGTCTCTTGATGTAAGCGTCAAGTGTTTCTCTTCTTGCACCAGGTCTTGCAGCAGATAGAGCGTCAGCCGCAGCAATTAATACTGCTTCCATGCTCTTTGGTTCATAATCGCCATGATGAGCTGCCATGCCGTTAATAACAGCATCTGATTCTTTGTACTTCTTAAGTACGTCGATACCGATATCTACATGAGTACCTTCAACTTCGTGGTCAAGAGCCTTACCGATATCGTGTAATAAACCTGCTCTCTTAGCAAGCTTAATGTCTAGGCCAAGTTCGCCAGCCATTAAACCGGAAAGGTGAGCAACTTCTACAGAGTGCTTAAGAACATTCTGTCCATAAGATGTTCTGTATTTTAATCTACCTAATAACTTGATTAGTTCTGGATGAAGATTGTGAATTCCAACTTCAAATGCTGCCTGTTCACCTTCTTCTTTGATGATTGCGTTAACTTCTCTTTCAGCCTTTTCAACCATTTCTTCAATTCTTGCCGGATGAATTCTTCCGTCAACAATCAACTTTTCAAGAGCGATTCTTGCGATTTCTCTTCTAACTGGGTCAAAACCTGATAAGATAACTGCTTCTGGTGTATCGTCGATAATTAAGTCCACACCTGTTAACGTTTCGATAGCTCTGATGTTTCTACCTTCACGACCAATGATTCTACCCTTCATTTCGTCGTTTGGTAATGCTACTACAGAAACTGTGCTTTCTGCTACGTGGTCAGCAGCACATCTTTGAATAGCATTTGTGATGATGTACTTAGCCTTCTTGTC
>JAFYLX010000001.1 GCA_017556895.1 Bacillota bacterium
AGGTGACAAAGAATTCGAAAAAATCGCAATCGTTTCAAGCGGCGGAGAAGCATGGCCGTGTGGTATCTGCAGACAATTTATGAAAGAATTCTGTGATGATGATTTTGTGATTATTACAGGTAATGATGCAGATTCAATTAGAACATATACTTTAGCAGAATTATTGCCGGAGGGCTTTAGATTATGAAGACAGGATTTATAGGAATTATTGGTAGACCCAATGTAGGCAAATCTACATTAATGAATGCGATTTTAGGCGAGAAAGTTGCTATTACCGCTGATAAGCCGCAGACAACTAGAAACACAATTAGAGGTATTTATACTAGATTTGACGACGAGTACGGAGATGAGGGTGTGCAGATGGTATTTATCGACACTCCAGGCATCCACAAACCTCACAGCAAACTAGGAAACTTTATGACAGAGTCAGCTATTAATACTTTTAAAGAAGTAGATGTAATTCTGTTCTTGGTAGATAGTGATATTAATAAAGGGCCAGGAGATAAGTACATCTTAGAAATGTTAAAGAATGTAGAAACTCCTAAGCTTTTAGTAATAAACAAAATTGATAAGATGGAGCCAGAGGCATTCCGTAAGATTTATGAAACTTATGACGAAATGGGAATCTTCGAAGGCGTATATGGAACTTCAGCACTTGAAGGCAAGAATGTTGATAATCTAATTGCTGGCATTGAAGAACACCTTGAAGAAGGTCCTATGTTCTTCCCTGAAGATATGGTGACAGACCATCCGGAAAGATTCATCGTAAGTGAAATCATCAGAGAAAAGGTTCTTCACTACCTTGATGATGAAGTTCCTCACGGTGTGGCAATCGAAATCGAAAGCTATAAGGAAGAACCAAATATTACTAGAATTGGTGCAGTAATTTATTGCGAAAGAAAGTCCCACAAGGGAATTATCATAGGCAAAGGCGGCAAGAAACTCAAGGGAATCGGTAAGAGCGCAAGACTTGAGATTGAGGCTCTTCTTGGCTGTAAGGTTTTCTTAGAAATCTGGGTAAAAGTAAAAGAAAACTGGAGAGACTCAGACTTTGCTTTATCTAACTTTGGATACAAAGATATGTAAGAATAAAATACAAAAGGGATTTGTAAATGGTAACAGATACAGAAGGCATTGTTCTTAGGCAAGTTAAGGCCATGGGCGGAAGACGAATGATTTCTCTTTTTTCACAGAAATATGGAAAAATCAGCGTAGGTACCAGCATTAACGAAGGCGGCCGAAACAAGACAGCGTTGTCGGTTAAGGCTTTTAGCTATGGCAGATATGAATTGTTTAAAAACAGAGACAACTACAATTTAAACAATGGTCAAGTACTCAAGAGTTATTATGGATTAGGTGAAGACCTAGACAAGTATATGGCGGCATCCTATGTTTTAGAACTAACGGATAAGCTGCTGCCTGAAGAATTGCCGCAGCCACGCATATTTAATCTCTTGGTTGACTTCCTTGAGGCATTAGAGAAGCGAGAAAAGAAGCATGGCACGTTAGTGATGGCTTATCTTGTTAAAATACTTGATATACTTGGGACTATGCCGAACTTAGATGCATGCGCCTTATGTGAGCGTGAGCCTGCAAGAGACGAGAAGGGCAAACTAGCTGCAACACAGTTTCTTTTTAGCATAAAAGAGGGCGGTATGACGTGTCCATCTTGTGCTAAAGAGATAACAAAGCAAGACGAACGCCCATTGATTTATAAGCTGGATATTGGTATAATAGATATATTAAAGTTTTTTCAAAAACAGCCAATGTCTGCCTTTGAAAAAATAGCATTAGACGACAAATTGCAGAGCAAATTGCAAGAAATAATTAAAGAATATATATCCTATCATTTGGATATAAGTGGATTAAAAAGCGAAAGCTTTTTCTAGATTTTGACTATTAAAGGGAGGTAATGGAATGGAAATTACTTTAGAAAAAATCGAACTAGTTAAAGACAGAACAGGGGTGTCCTACAAGGAAGCGAAAGAAGCTTTAGAAGCTGTTGATGGTAGCGTAGTTGATGCGATTATTGCAATTGAAGAAACAGTTAACATTAAGTCAGGCAACAAGGTAAGCGACTTTGCTGATGATACAGTAGAAAAGGTTAAGGATCTTGTAAAGAAGGGTAATATTACAAAGATTGCTATAAAGAAAGACGACGATACTTTAGTTAATATTCCTCTAAATGTTGGTTTAGTTGGCGCATTAGTTGCTCCATGGGGAATTATCGCGGCTACAGTTGCTGCATTTGGCTTCAAGTGTAAAATTGAACTTACAAAGGATGACGGTAGCGTAATTGATTTAAGCGAAAAGGCTGAAGTTATCGCTAGCGACGTTAAGGAAAAGGGTTCAGTAGTTGTAGATGAAATGGCTCGCAAGGGCAGCGCAGTTTATGAAGACCTTAAGGCAAATGCACCTGACAAGATGGTTGAATTAAAGGAAAAGGGCATCGAAGCATACAATGCTATAGCTAACAAGGCTACTGAAACTTGGAATGATATTAAAGATAAGAAAAATGAAGATGCTGAATTCGAAGTAGAGTTCATCTTTGATGAAGCACAGAGCTTCTTTGATGCTGCTGAAGAAAAAGTAGAAGAGTTCTTAAACAAGGCAGAAGAAAAATTAGAAGAAGCTGGCGAAGCTGTAGAAAAAGTTGTTGATGAAAAATTAGAAGACTAATTGTTTAAATATTAAAAGATAGGATGGGTTTATTACAAATGAAAAGAGATGTAACAATGGAAAAAATCGTAGCTCTAGCTAAAAACAGAGGTTTTGTGTTCCCAGGTTCCGAAATTTACGGTGGACTTGCTAATACATGGGATTACGGTCCTCTAGGCGTAGAGTTCAAGAATAACGTTAAGAAGGCTTGGTGGAGAAAGTTCGTTCAGGAATCCAAGTACAATGTTGGTCTTGACGCTGCAATCTTAATGAATCCAAAGACTTGGGTTGCTTCCGGTCACGTTGGTGGATTCTCCGATCCATTAATCGACTGTAAGGAATGTAAGTCCAGACACAGAGCTGACAAGCTTATCGAAGAATACCATATGGCTAACAACATCGAAGGCGTTCCTGTAGATGGTTGGTCAAACGAAAAGCTTGAAGCATACATCAACGAAAATAACATCCCTTGTCCTGATTGTGGCAAGACAAACTTTACTGGAATTAGACAGTTCAACCTAATGTTTAAGACTTTCCAGGGCGTTACAGAAGACTCCAAGGCTGAAATCTACTTAAGACCAGAAACAGCTCAGGGTATCTTCGTAAACTTCAAGAATGTTCAGAGAACAGCTAGAAAGAAAATGCCATTTGGTATTGCACAGATCGGTAAGTCTTTCAGAAACGAAATTACTCCAGGTAACTTTACTTTTAGAACAAGAGAATTCGAACAGATGGAACTTGAATTCTTCTGTAAGCCTGGCACAGACCTTGAATGGTTCGAATATTGGAAAGAATACTGTGTAAACTTCTTAAAGAGCCTAAATATGGACATGGAAAACATCAGAACTCGTGACCACGAAAAGGAAGAATTATCACACTACAGTAACGCTACAACAGACATCGAATACTTATTCCCATTCGGTTGGGGTGAACTATGGGGTATTGCTGACAGAACAAACTTTGACTTAACTCAGCATATCAATACTTCTGGTCAGGACTTAAGCTATGTTGACTCTGAAACTGGCGAAAAGTATGTACCATACGTAATCGAACCATCATTAGGTGCAGACAGAGTGGCTCTTGCATTCTTAGTAGATGCATACCATGAAGAAACATTAACTGATGCAAACGGCAAGGAAGACACTAGAGTTGTTATGAAGTTCCACCCAGCACTTGCTCCATTCAAGGCTGCAGTACTTCCACTTGCTAAGAAGTTATCTCACGTAGCAGAACCTATTCACGAAGAACTTTCCAAGTACTTCATGGTTGACTACGATGCTTCCGGTTCTATCGGTAAGAGATATAGAAGAGAAGACGAAATTGGTACTCCATTCTGTATCTGCGTAGACTTTGACACAGAAACAGACGGCTGCGTAACAGTTCGTGACAGAGATACTATGGAACAGGTTAGAATCCCAGTTTCCGAAGTGCGTAATTACATCGAAGAAAGACTAGTATTTTAGTTGAAAAATATGGCTCATACGAGCTATATTAATAGGTTAATGACATGAGTGAAAAATATATTTATTCTTTTAATGAAGGTTCCAAAGAAATGAGGGACCTTCTTGGAGGAAAAGGGGCCAATCTTGCGGAGATGACTAGAATAGGATTGCCAGTTCCTTTCGGTTTTACAATTACTACACAAAGTTGCAATAGATATTACAAAGAGAATATGACTATTGCAGAAGATATTATCGAGGGAATCTATGAAAAGATAGAAGAGCTTGAAAATGTTACAGGTAAATCCTTTGGTAGTAG
>JAFYLX010000046.1 GCA_017556895.1 Bacillota bacterium
AAAATTAAAGAGATAGTTTTATTGATTTTTAATCGACGCAAGTGTATACTATAAAAGCAGAGAAATGCTTATAACGAATAATAGGAAAAGGCAGGTTGATAAAATGAAGGTTTTAGTTACCGGTGTAAAAGGACAGTTAGGCTACGATGTAGTTAAGGAATTGGAAAAAAGAGGCATGGAAGCCGTTGGCGTAGATATAGAGGAAATGGATATTACGGATGCAAAGAGTGTGGATGTTGTGATAAAGGGTGCCGCACCCGATGCTGTTATTCACTGTGCAGCATATACCGCAGTAGATGCCGCAGAGGATAATATTGAACTGTGCCGTAAGGTAAATGCAGACGGCCCCCGTAACATTGCTAAAGTGTGTAAAGAGCTTGATATTAAGATGATACAAATCAGTACGGATTATGTGTTTGAAGGTTTGGGCGAAAGACCTTGGGAGCCGGACGATGAAGCCAATCCCCAGAGCGTTTACGGATTGACAAAGTATGAAGGCGAGCAGGCCGTTATGGAGAATTTGGACAAATACTTTATCGTTCGTATTGCATGGGTGTTCGGTATCAATGGTAAGAATTTCGTGAAGACCATGCTAAACTTAGGCAAGACAAGAGACAAGCTTACTGTAGTTTGTGATCAGTTTGGTTCGCCTACCTATACTTATGACTTGGCTAAGCTTTTGGTGGATATGATACAGACCGATAAATATGGTATTTATCATGCGACCAATGAAGGTTTTTGCAACTGGTATGAATTTGCCTGTGAAATCTTCAAGCAGGCAGGTATTTCCGTAGAAGTGGCACCTGTAACATCCGACCAGTATCCGGCTAAGGCCAAGAGACCTTTTAACAGCCGCATGAGCAAGGATAAGCTGGAGGAGAACGGATTTGAGAGACTTCCGGATTGGAAAGATGCACTGAGCCGCTATCTGAAGGAATTAGAAGCATAATTCTCAAGAATCTTCAAAATTAAATAAAAAAGAAGTTGACAATGCATTCGCGTACGAGTATACTAATTTAGTGTGCACGCGAATGCATTTATTTTTTGTGTGCATAAAATATTATTTTTTTAAAGAAAGAGGTGAAACAGAATGCCAACATTTAACCAGTTAGTAAGAAAGGGTCGTCAGACTGCTGTTAAGAAGTCTACTGCTCCTGCTTTGCAGAAGGGTTACAACTCTTTGCACAAGAAGGCAACAGACGCTTCCGCTCCTCAGAAGAGAGGTGTGTGTACAGCTGTTAAGACTGCAACACCTAAGAAGCCTAACTCAGCTCTTAGAAAAATCGCCAGAGTTCGTCTTTCTAACGGAATCGAAGTAACAAGCTACATTCCCGGTGAAGGTCACAATCTGCAGGAGCACAGCGTTGTTTTGATCCGTGGTGGTCGTGTTAAGGACTTGCCCGGTACCAGATACCACATCATCCGTGGTACCCTTGATACCGCTGGTGTAGCTAACAGAAAACAGGCTCGTTCCAAGTATGGTGCTAAGAGACCTAAAGCTGCAAAGAAGTAATTAATCTTTAAAGCAAATTTTTCTTGAAACAGGAATAGTTTCAGCGTACTGAGGAAAACTGCTATAGAATGTGGTGGTTTTCAGACTTTGTACCACTAAACGAACTAAGAAAAGTGTTGGAATTCTGTAATACAGATATACAGCGCGAACACTTGGGGAAACACATGTGAGTACCGATGATTTATTAACATTAATAAGGAGGGAAGAACCGTGCCACGTAAAGGACATATTCAGAAAAGAGATGTATTAGCAGATCCTTTATACAACAACAAAGTGGTTACCAAGCTTATCAACAACATCATGCTGGATGGTAAGAAGGGTGTAGCTCAGAAGATTGTATATGGAGCATTTGCAAAAGTAGAAGCAAAATCCGGCAAGCCTGCTCTGGAAGTTTTCGAAGAGGCTATGAACAACATCATGCCTGTTCTGGAAGTAAAGGCTAGACGTATCGGTGGTGCTACCTATCAGGTACCTATCGAGGTTAGAGCAGAGAGACGTCAGGCTCTGGGCCTTCGTTGGTTAACAACCTATTCTCGTAAGAGAGCAGAGAAGACCATGGAAGACAGACTTGCTAATGAAATTTTAGATGCAGCAAACAATACAGGCGCATCTGTTAAGAAGAAAGAAGAGATGCACAAGATGGCTGAAGCAAACAAAGCATTTGCTCACTATCGTTTCTAATTTCAGGTTACTGAGATTGACACAAATAATAGGAGGACAAAACCTTGGCTGGAAGACAATATCCATTAGACAGAACAAGAAATATTGGTATTATGGCTCATATCGATGCTGGTAAGACTACCACCACCGAGCGTATCCTTTATTATACCGGTGTTAACTACAAGATTGGTGATACTCATGAAGGTACTGCTACTATGGACTGGATGGAACAAGAGCAAGAAAGAGGTATCACAATCACATCAGCGGCTACAACATGTCACTGGACATTGCAAGAAAATTGCCAACCAAAAGAAGGTGCTTTAGAGCATCGTATCAACATCATTGATACTCCGGGTCACGTTGACTTTACAGTAGAAGTAGAACGTTCACTCCGTGTACTTGATGGTGCAGTTGGTGTGTTCTGTGCAAAGGGTGGTGTTGAACCACAATCTGAAAACGTATGGCGTCAAGCTGACACATACGGTGTACCAAGAATGGCATACATCAATAAGATGGATATCCTTGGTGCAGATTTCTACGGTGCAGTAGAACAAATCAAAACAAGATTAGGTAAGAATGCTATCTGCATCCAATTACCAATCGGTAAAGAAGATGATTTCAAAGGAATTATCGACTTATTTGAAATGAAAGCTTATATTTACAACGACGATAAGGGTGATGATATTGACATCACTGATATCCCGGCAGATATGGCTGATGACGCAGAAT
>JAFYLX010000047.1 GCA_017556895.1 Bacillota bacterium
TCTTCGCCAACAGCGATATCTACATCGAAGCCGTCAGTAGTAAAACTGTAGCCAAGGGCAGACACGGTCGTCAAGGCAAAACACATAAAGATCCCCATCATAAGCACGATAATTCGTGCCCATCTATTCTTTTTCGTATTCATAATCTATCTCCTTAAGAGAAGCTCACCTTTACATTCTGTCTTTCTTCTGGTGCATCTACCTCAAACATAGGCTTTTTGTCAAACTTGAAAATTGAAGCGATGATGTTTGAAGGGAACATTTCGCATTTTGTGTTGAACTGCTTAACGACAGCATTGTAGAACTTACGAGAATTAGCAATATCCTCTTCTACAGCCTTAAGCTGGCCCTGAAGATCCATAAAGTTTGTGTTTGCCTTTAGGTCAGGATAGCCTTCAGCAACCGCAAATAAACTCTTTAATGTGCCCTGTAACATATTTTCAGCAGCAAGCTTTTCTTCCATTGTGCCTGCTCCCTGAGCCATATTTCTTGCAGCCACAACTTTTTCTAGAGTTTCCTTTTCGTGAGCAGCATAGCCCTTTACTGTTTCAACCAAATTTGGGATAAGGTCGTATCTCTTCTTTAGGTATACATCCATTGTTGCAAATGCTTCTTCACAGTTGTTTTTAAGCTTGATGAAGCTGTTGTACATTCCAATAACAATAACTGCAATAACTACTACTGCGATAATTAAACCGATAATCATAATCTTTCCTCCTTATTTCAACTCCCAATCGATGGGTTTTTGTCCTGTTACTTCTAAAAATCTGTTGGCCTTGCTAAAATAGCCACCGCCAAAGAATCCTCTGTAGGCCGATAGCGGACTAGGATGCGGTCCTGTTAGAATCAAATGGTTTTTATTAGTTATCAGATCCTTCTTAGCTATGGCATTAGCACCCCAAAGGATAAATACCATGGGAGTTTCTCTTTCATTTAAAAGTTCCACCACTCTGTCGGTAAATTTTTCCCAGCCTTTGCCCTTGTGAGAATTTGCCTCGCCCTTTCTCACAGTCAAAACGGCGTTTAAAAGCAGTACACCCTGCTTAGCCCATTCCTCCAAATATCCGTGACTCGGTGCTTTATGTCCAAGATCGCTATCTATTTCCTTATAGATATTCACTAGTGACGGTGGAATCTGAACCCCCTTATTTACAGAGAAGCAAAGTCCATGAGCCTGATTTGGCTCGTGATACGGATCTTGACCAAAGATTACAACCTTCGTACCTGAATAAGAAGAATAACGTAAAGCGTTGAATATATCCTCTTTAGGTGGATACACCGTGTGTGACGCATACTCGTCCTTCAAGAACTCCCTAAGCTTTATGTAATATTCCTTTTCAAACTCACCAGAAAGTGCCTGGTCCCAATCATTTCCTATTCTAACCATATTAGCCTCCATTTGATTTATTATACCACACTTTACTCTTTTAGTGTATAATACTTCCATGAACAAAGTATACATCAGCCATTTGGCAGACAAAAGAATAAAAGATTACCTAGTAGAGTGTGGCCATCAGCTGGTAGAAGTAATTCCAAGGGCTTGCGTGGATCCTGCAATCAATTGTCACCCAGATATTTATATGTGTCACCTTGCATCATTGAAGGCATTATCGGCGGAAAATTATAAAAACCTGGTTTTTCACGGTGATTCTTCTAGACTTGCTTACGACTATCCTGGGCATGCAATCTATAACGGCTGTAGCACAGGCAAATACTTTATACACAATTTTAAAATCACCGATTGTGATTTGTTAAAAGCTGTAGAAGATTCAAGGCTAATCAAGGTTCACGTACAGCAAGGCTATGCAAAGTGCAGCTGCATACCAGTAGACGAAGACTCCATCATCACATCAGACAGAGGCATTGCAAAGTCTATAAAGGCTGCTGGACTTGAAGTCTTAATCATAGAGCCTGGCCAAGTAATCCTAGAGGGCTACCCTTACGGATTCATCGGCGGTGCCAGTGGTAAAATAGGTGATACTATCATATTCAATGGAGATTTATCCGCCCACACAGATTATCTTTCCATAAAGGACTTTATAGAAAGTCGCGGGCTTAATATCAAGTATTTTAAGGAATACCCGCTGACTGATATTGGCTCAATCATTTGCGAGTAATTTCATAAATCAAAGGACATAACATAATGAAAAAACATGCAATAATTCCAATTTTCATACCACACAAGGGTTGCCCAAACGACTGTGTTTTCTGCAATCAACGCAAAATCACCGCCCGTAGTGAAGACGTGACTAGAGAAGACATAAGCAAGACGGTTGATACTTATATGTCCACCCTTGGTGAAATGAATGTAGAGACAATTGAATTATCATTCTTTGGTGGCTCTTTTACCGGAATCCCTATGGAGGAACAACGCGAATACCTTGCTGTTGCCAAGGAGTACAAAGATTCCGGCATCATTCAAAAGATACACCTCAGCACTCGTCCGGACTACATCAACAGAGAAATCCTAGATAACCTGAAATCTTACAGCGTAGACGTAATTGAACTAGGAGTGCAATCCTTCGCAGAGCCTGTTCTCAAAGCATCCGGTAGAGGCCATAACGCTTCATGTGTTTATGAAGCCTGCCGTCTCATAAAAGAATATGGTTTCACCCTTGGAATCCAGCTTATGATAGGATTACCGGATGACACATATGAGTTTGACGTATTTTCCGCAAAAGAGGCCGTAAGCCTCGGCCCAGACATCGCTAGACTCTACCCAACCGTGGTTATAAAAGACACTGCACTTTGGGATATGATGGAATGCGGCAAGTACGTACCTATGGCAGAAGAAGATGCGGTAATGCGTACAGCAGCAATGTATAAAATACTCACTGACGCGGGAATAAACGTCATTCGTGTAGGTCTAAAGTCAAGCGACATAATAAGTGATGATAGTAACACTGCGGGGACATTTCACCCTGCATTTCGCCAATTGGTTGAAGGCTTTTTAGCAAAGGAAAGTCTTGAAAAACAGGTGAATTTTTTGTATCCTAATATAAAGGATATGTTTGATGAAAGATATACTATCTGCCCTACGGCAGCCTTCATCAGCAATGCAAAATGCTATAACAATATGTTCGGCCATGGAGGCGAGAACAGGAAGTATTTTGAAAGTGAATATCCAAGACTAAACATAAGGTATATGAAGGACTCGGATATGGGTCTGTCACTCAAAGACAACGAATATCTAGTTAAGTATCTTAAATAAATATAAAGGAGTTAGTAAAATGAAAGCAGTATTAACAGTAATAGGCAAAGATAACGTAGGCATTATGGCTAAGGTTTCTGCTTCTTGCGCAGAGCAGAACGCAAACATCATGGAGGTTACACAGTCCATTCTAGACGGATACTTCTGTATGGTAATGGTTATTGATATCTCTAAACTAAATTGCGAACTTCATGAACTTGCTGGCAAGGTTCAGGCTTCAGTTCCTGAAATGCAGATTCACGTAATGCACGAAGATATCTTCAACTCAATGCACAGAATTTAATAAAAGGCGGTGGCAATAAATGATTAACTTTAACGACATCATGGAAACCATCACCATGATACAAGAAGAAAATTTAGACATAAGAACTATCACAATGGGTATTTCTCTACTAGACTGCGCAGATAGCGACATCGATCGCTCCTGCGAAAAGATCTACGAAAAAATCACAACAAAAGCTAAAGACTTAGTTGCTGTAGGGGAAACAATCGAAAAGAAATACGGTATTCCTATCGTAAATAAGAGAATCAGCGTTACTCCAATAGCTATGCTTGTAGCTGCTTCCGGTGGTGACCCTGTTAAATATGCAAAGACTCTAGACAGAGCTGCTAAAGAAGTTGGCGTAAACTTCATCGGTGGCTTCTCCGCTCTAGTGCAGAAAGGCTTCAGCGCTGGCGATAAGGAGCTTATCGAAGCTATTCCTCGTGCGCTTGCTGAAACAGATTTCGTATGTTCATCTGTAAATATCGGTTCAACAAAGGCCGGCATCAATATGGATGCAGTTAAGATGATGGGTGAAGTTGTAAGAGAAGCTTCTGAACTTACTAAGGACAGACAGTGCATTGGCGCTGCTAAGTTAGTAGTATTCTGTAATGCTCCTGAAGACAACCCATTTATGGCAGGTGCTTTCCACGGCGTATCAGAGCCAGACGTTGTTCTAAACGTTGGTGTTTCCGGTCCTGGTGTAGTTCGTGCAGCATTAACTAGACTTCCTGAAGACGCTTCCTTAAACGAAGTAGCTGAATTAATCAAGAAGACTGCATTTAAAATCACTAGAATGGGTCAGCTAGTTGGTACAGAAGCTGCTGCAATGTTAGGCGTTCCGTTCGGTATCATCGACCTTTCTCTAGCACCTACTCCTGCAGTTGGTGACTCCGTTGCATACATCCTAGAAGAAATCGGCCTAGAACAGTGTGGTACTCACGGTACTACTGCTGCCCTAGCAATGCTAAACGATGCAGTTAAGAAAGGTGGCGTAATGGCTTCTTCTTCCGTAGGAGGTCTATCTGGAGCTTTCATCCCTGTAACTGAAGACGCAGGTATGATTGATGCCGCTCGTAAGGAAACTCTTTCTATCGAAAAGTTAGAAGCTATGACTGCGGTTTGTTCCGTAGGTCTTGATATGATTGTTATCCCTGGCGACACTCCTGCTACTACAATTTCAGCAATTATCGCTGACGAAGCTGCTATCGGTATGGTTAACTCCAAGACTACAGCTGTTCGTGTTATCCCTGCA
>JAFYLX010000048.1 GCA_017556895.1 Bacillota bacterium
CCGTCCGGCAAATATTGATCTATATGCAAAGAAAGACAAAGTAACAATGGATAACACCGCTAGCACTGCAATTATATATCCCCATTCTTCCGTTACCATACCAAAAACCATATCCGTATCTGCCGCAGGAACATTGTGCAGCCAGCCTTCTCCAGCTCCAACTCCCACCATGCCACCACTAGCTGCAGCAGACATAGTTCTAGTCTGTTGATATCCTGCAGCATTGATAAGTTCTGGGTCCCAAACATGCCCCCAAGATGCAAATCTTGTAGCAATATACGGTTTAAATCTAAGTATCATAAAACCACCTACTGCCGCAGCACCGACAGTAAGAATTAGTTTTGAAAAGTCACCGCTTCGTAAGAATGAAATGATCAAGAATGTTACAAAGAAGATAATCGCAGTACCAAAGTCACCCATTATACCTAGACATCCAAAACAGTATCCAGCGAAAACGACAAAGGTCCATAGATTCTTCTTGTCGAATAATTCATCTAGAGTGGCTGCACCGACCCAAATGAAAACAACCTTCACGATCTCTGAAGGCTGGAAGGAAAATCCCCCAATGGAAAGCCAGTTTTTGGCACCATAACTAAAGGTACCAAAGCCTAGGTTGACCGCAAGCAAAGCCACAGCCATGACTAGTAACAATGTTCTCAATACCTTAGTACGCTCTAAATTGCGCATTACAAGGCACATAACAAACATCCCTGATATACCTATCACCACGGCTATAAACTGCTTAAAAACGCTTTCTGGACTAGATGAAGCAACCACCGATAAACTGAGTGTGGAAAGGAAAAAAGCTATGATTTCCATCTCAAAGGCAGTATTTCCAAGGGCTCTCATAAGCCCTACATAAATCCACATCAAAAGCATCAGTCCGCCTATACCTGTCATTATGTGTACCAGGTAGTCTGGACCCAAAGCAATCCAAAGTTGGAATATAGTTAATATTTGAAACAACGTCAAAGCTGCTAGAGTCGGTCCTGAAGATATCATCTTTGTGTCGGATCGTCTCATAGCAGTGTTGTTATTTTTTTCTTCAAGGCTGATAGGAATAAGTGTCATTTCTGTCGCCCCCACACGAATGACATCCCCGTAATTAACCTTTATTGCAGGACCCATCTGTCCTATATTTTTATTTCTAATCTTTCGACCGGTTCTACCTGCTCCGACCTTAATGTCGTTTAGATAGGAGCCGTTTTTAGAGCCAAGGTCTCTGTATTCCCACTGTCCTTTAGTGTTTCTAGTGAGAATGCCATGATTCCTTGATAATGCTGAATCAAGCACAGAAATATCGCAGCTACCAGCTCTTCCTATAACATTTTCCCAATGTGTTATGGGCAAACTACTCTCGTCTACACCTATAGCTATTCCTTCTTTATCAAAGCGATATGTCTTAATTGTCATATACGCCCATACTTCTGAAGGATTCTTCGTACTAATAAGAGACATTATAGTTCTAAGCAGGATGTACAGTGCTAGCAGTACAAAAACCCACCTTACGATTTCTGTGTATAAAGATGTGATCTCAAATCCGTCAAACATAAAACACCTCTTTATAAGCCTATAAATTTATAAAATACCCTTAATTATCTAACAAAATCAAACTTTAGTTCCACTGGATTGTGGTCTGAATGTTCAAATCCTAAATCAATAGTTTTAACTGAATTTATATTTACATTTGGAGAAACGATAAAACCATCTATAACGTATAATTGGTTAGTTCCGTCATATGGTCTGTCAAGCAAACGACATGTTGGATTCTGAACATCACATGCAAAACTCCAGCCCTCTGGAAGAATTGAATTTTCAAGAACTCCAGGTGTCCATAGTTCAGGATCCTGAACCGGATACTTGTCTAACGCACCAGGGAAAGACTGGTTGAAATCTCCGCCTGCAATTACATAGTTACCCTTTTCGTATTCCTCAGTTAAAAGGCTGATAAGCTGATTTGTCTGTGCAATCTTGCCTTCGCCATCATCATAAGCTTCAAGATGTAAGTTAACTAATACCAGTTCCTTATCGCTGTCTTCAAGCTGAACTCTAGATACAAGTGTACATCTCTTTAGATTAGCTGCGCTTACCGGCCACTTAAACGGACAAGGTAATGCCATTCTCTCAGGTATGTCTATCAACTTATTATCTGTATATGTAGCAACACCGGATTCCACTCTGCCCATAGGAGGCCAAGGAATAGGTACAAACTTGCAGTTGTAGTTATATGCAAAAGCACCATTGTTTCCTGCAAACTCCTGTAGCAGGCCAACCTCATTCACATTTTCTGTACGGGCAGAATTTAAATCCACCTCCTGGATTAGCCATGCATCTGCATCACTATCGTTTATAAAGTTTGCAATTCCCATTAAGTTATCATCGATTGCCTGTTCGCTTGGCGGATTTACCATTGCACCGCCGTCCATAAAGAAATCAGAGTCCTTACCAAGGCCACCATAACCGATGTTCCAAGAGTATACAGTAAACTCTTCGTCCATTTCTACTGCATCGGCTTCACTGCTAGTGAAATGGATAGAAGCATCCTCTACAGGATCTGGTCTATATTCAGTAATAGTCAAAAAACCAATAAATGCCGCTAATAATGCAATTATTACAGCGACTACTACCGCAATTCCTAATACAATTTTTTTAAACATTAAGTTTCTCCTTTGGTTTGTCATTTATTAGAGCTACGCATTCTCCATTATAACTTAAAATTTGCAAGTAGTACACACAAAAAAAGATAATTGCACATATAAAATTATACGTGCAATTATCTTTTATCTAATTTCGTTATTTTTTCTTGTTAGGCTTCTTAATCTTATTAAGCTTAGCATTCAGGTCAAGAAGTTCTTCCTTAGTTGGATTAACGCCCATCATTCCCATCATTCCGGAAAGTCTTAATACTGTAAAGCTTCCCATCATCTGCATTAATGCTCCCTTATCCATTTCACCTAAATCAAAGCCTGCAGCTTCTTTCTTATCGCCTTTGCCCTTCTTTGGCATTAACTTAGCCATCATTCCCATGAATAATAGCTTACCCTGCATTGTAGCCATGATATCACCAATCTTGTCGTTTAAGGAGAAATGTCCTTCAACTTCTGTGATATCGAACCAGTTAAGGATTGCACCCTTTTCCTGAAGTCTGTACTTAGGATTGAATTCTTCAACCTTTCTGATTGTAGCTTCGTCTCTTAATTCGCCAGCTACTGCTACTAATTCAGTTTCGCCAACATTTGGTACTTCGAAGTAGAAGAAGTGGTCTTCTGCTGCCTTCTTGCCTAGGGATACGCCGTTTGCGAATAATTCTACTTCTGGCTGGTTAGAGTAAACTGTAACCTTAGTCACATCTTCAACTCTTTCTACATACTTCTTGCTAGCAATATGCACGAATGGTTCATCAGATAACCATGCCTTGTAAGCATAGAAGGAGTCCTTCTTGTACTTTCTGTCGAAAGTAACAAGACCCTTGTGGTTCATACCGTTTTCGCCACCTTCGTTTCTAGCATCAGCACCGAAGTCGAACATGTTCCAAACATGAGTAGCCCACATATATTTACGAGTGAAGAACTGCTTGATTAATTCTTCATGATAGTATGCCTGATATTCTTCAGTGTAGTCGCCCTGAACTGGGTTTGAAGTGTGCCAGTCTAAAGCTTCACAGCCGTATTCGGAACATCCAATTGGAATATTTGGATGAGTTGCGTGGAACTTGTCGAACCAAGGACCGTTCATATCAGTTTCTCCACCATACCATCCGAAGTAGTGGTTGTATGATACTACGTCAGGAATCTGCAGGTATGGATCGTCGATCTTGCATGGTGAAACTGCAGCAATAGTAGTAAGTCTTGTAGG
>JAFYLX010000049.1 GCA_017556895.1 Bacillota bacterium
ATGATAACCTTGATTGGGTCGAATACTACGTTTCTGGATTCAACCTTTTCCTTAAGGTCTTCACGAACGCACTGTTCAAGCTGTGCAACCTGAACTGTACTGTTTGACTTCGCTACACCAATATCTTCGCAGAATTTTCTAATAGCTTCCGGAGTATAACCTCTACGACGAATACCTGCGATAGTAGGCATACGAGGGTCATCCCATCCATCAACTACGCCATCGTCAACAAGAGCCTTTAGGTATCTCTTGGACATTACTGTATTAGTTAAGTTTAATCTCGCAAATTCAATCTGCTGAGGAGGAGCTGGCCACCAGCCAACTTCTCTAAGAACCCAATCATAAAGAGGTCTGTGGTCTTCGAATTCTAATGTACAGATGGAATGAGTGATTCCTTCGATTGCGTCTTCGATTGGGTGCGCAAAGTCGTACATTGGATAGATACACCACTTGTCACCAGTGTTATGATGTGTTGCATGAGCGATTCTATAGATGATAGGGTCTCTCATGTTGATGTTAGGAGAAGACATGTCGATTTTCGCTCTAAGAACCTTTTCTCCGTCAGCGTACTTGCCAGCTCTCATGTCTTCGAATAGCTGTAAGTTTTCTTCTATGCTTCTGTTTCTGTAAGGGGATTCCTTACCAGGTTCCTTAAGAGTACCTCTGTACTCTCTGATTTCTTCGCCTGTTAGGTCGCATACGAAAGCCTTGCCCTGCTTGATAAGCTCAACTGCTGCTTCGTACATCTTTTCGAAATAGTCGGAAGCCCAAAGTCTTTCGTCCCATTCAAAGCCTAACCACTTAACGTCCTGTTCGATGGAGTCTACGTATTCAACGTCTTCCTTAACAGGGTTTGTATCGTCATATCTTAAGTTACACTTGCCGCCATACTTAGCCGCTGTGGAAAAGTTTAAGCATATGGACTTAGCGTGTCCGATATGCAGATATCCATTTGGTTCAGGAGGGAAACGAGTGTAAACCTTTTCTCCATATTTCTGATTTTCTAAATCTTTTTCAATTATTTCATGAATGAAATTATCTGCCATATTACTTCCTCCAAAAAATTCCTGCTAATTATTATACCACTATGTCAAAAATATATCTAGTTATACATATGATTTTTCCGCAAAAAACTAAGGTTTTGACAGTTCTTTTCGTATGTATTATACTAGTAGCACTGTTTTTTATAAATTTTCACGAAGAGGATATCATATATGAATAAAAATAAATTAACAAAACCTGCAATACTCGTGGCCATTGTTGCATCGTTGGTCCTAATAATTGCTGTTTTGGCAATCGTGGCTTTCACCTCTGGCAATAGCGATGTTCCGGCAAAAAATGATGACATACAGGTTGATGCAGAAATCGACGAAGTTGTAAATGTCGATGATTCTGAAAAACCTGAGGACGAGGCTGTGACAGAACCAGAAGACGAGCCAGAGGAAGAACCATCGGCAGAGGATGAAGACGACTCCGACGATGAGTACGTTGACCCTTGCGTCTACTACAACATCCCAATCCCTACTTTTACTCATACCTACGACGACGGCAGCAAACTAATCCTTGTTAATAAGCAGTACGCTGTTACTCCGGATTTCTATCCATACGATATGGTCATAATGGACAAACCTATTGCAACATATGACGGCATAGCATTAAAGAGAGATGCATATTATGCCTATATGGACATGCTTGCCGACGCAAATGCGGCAGGTCACGAATTCAAGGTATGTTCAGGATACAGAAGCTACTCAACGCAAGAATATTTATACTTTAGCTATATGGACGAAATCGGACTTGAGGCCACAAACTTAGTATCCGCATACCCTGGTAGAAGTGAACACCACACTGGCTGGGCTATCGATATCACATCAGAATCTATGAACTGGCAGTTGCTACAGAGCTTCATCGATTATCCAGAAGGACGCTGGATCAACGACCACTGCCACGAATACGGATTCATCGTTAGATACCCTGCCGGCAAGACTCATATCACAGGTTATTCCTACGAGCCTTGGCACTTACGCTACGTGGGCGTAGATGTTGCCACACAGATCATGACACAGGGCATCACGCTAGAAGAATATTTAGGCGTTGCATAGTATTTTTAGAGGAATACGTTTGGCGCTTGTATAGGAAAACGGGCTTATTCAAGCCCGTTTTTTTCAATGTGTTTGTTCTTAATACTCTTATAAATCTCATATTGTCTTTTTATTTCTTCCGTTTCATTAAAAAGCATTTTTTTTGATTCCAAAATTCGTTCAATTGCTTGAGCCGTGTCTAGCGTATGATATGCGGCAAAAAGCCCTTTAAGTTCCTTAGGTTTAATTGCTTTATAAGCTTGAACAGAGGTCAATTCGTAAGTATAGCAAAAGTATCTGTACAGATATCCCATCCAAAACATTTCGTCATGTGTGAATTTAACTGTTCCATATTTACTTTTCCCATACTGTTCTTCTACTAGCAATAGCAAATCTTTTTCGTAAACATTTGTGTGTAAAATAGACAAATTATCCATTGTTTTTGCTATTTTACTATTCATAAATCTTCTTACAAACACCTCTGAACTCGTTTCTACATAATCGACAGATGATTCAAAAGTCTTTGCCTGTAATTCGCATAATATCAATCCGTCTTTATCTACCTTCTTCATAATTTAGCCCTTATTATATTAAAATTTCGTCTATGTATTTTCCTTGTCCTCTATAGCGTATTTTTGCTAATTTTACTTTGTCATCACCTAGTTTTGTATCACTCGTTTTTATATTTCTATAATATTCTCTTTCCACATTTGAAATATAACATCTCTCAACTATTTTGGCTTGTTTAACGGCTTCATCGCTAACAAACACATATTGGAAACCTAAATGAGTTGCTGCCAAGCAGTGTTTACATTGTTCATCTGTAATTTCTCCATCTATAAACGAATTAATTATTTGGAACATTCTATTATCAGCAATCGGGGCAACAATATAATCGCAATCACGCGATTTTCTTATAAGGTCTTTTATAACCGGATGAGAAGAGTATTTATCTAATACTCCTCTGTAATATGCAATTGTCATCATCCACTCTTGGTTAACTTCGTATCGCTTTTCTTTCAAATTTTCGCTTTTAAAGTCAATGTAATAAACTGAAGATTTATCAAATCCGGATACAAAAGAAATTGCCTGTTCATATTTTTCACCGGAGTAAAAACCTTGACCAAAATCATTGTTTATTCTACTTCTATGTATGCTCAATTCTCCTTCTATTTCACTTTTGGCACCATGAAACAGTAATTTGTGCCCCTTCTGCAAACAATCAAGCCAAAACATTTCTTTCAACTTATTAATATTTATTTTTTTCCTAAAAGCATAAGAATATACTTGTTCTAACATTCTTGCCGACGGTTCGTTTTCTCCAATTTCGTTTCTTGAAATTGTCTTTTGTTCTACACCTAATCTTTCTGCTAACTCGTGCTGGGTCAACCCCATAATCTCCCTTATTGCTTTCAAATCTTCTTTAAAATTATATTCCATATACCTCACCTCTAACTTGTTTATACCATATAACCTAAAAAAGTTCAACAAAAACTTGTTTATGCCATATGACCTAAAGAAGTTGTGGCCCACTTTTTTCTTTTTGTTATTTCGGGTCATTTCTAGTAAATCTCACTGTATTTATGAGTATCGCCACGAAGCAAAGCACGCTTCCTAGCAAAAACTTCAAGGTTATAGCCTCGTTATAGTATAGGACGGATAGTAGGAACCCGAAGACGGACTCGAGGCTCATTATTAAAGCTGCCACCGTGTCTTTAGTATACTTTTGGGCATAGTTTTGCGCTAAGAATGCCACGAATGTATTTAAAATTCCTAGATAGAGTACGCCAATCATAGATTCCACGCCGAAAGGGTTTATGAGCTGGCCCTGCGCAAAACAAATCAAGAATGCGCACACTGCTGATGTGGAAAGCTGGAAAAACGACAACTGGAACACGTCAATGTCTCCGTCTACAAGCATTCCAACAACTACAATCTGCACTCCGAATATCACGGAGAACATTATACTTAGGGAGTCACCCATTCCTATGGATAGCCCTCCATCTAGACATATCAAACCGATGCCTACTAGCGCTAGCATTCCGGCAACAAAGGCCTTGGCTTCAGGTCGTTTTCGTAAAATTACCCAGCTTATAAAAGGAACGAATGCCACGTATGCGGTGCAAAGGAAAGATTGGTTTGCTGTGCTTGTGTACTGAAGACCGCTAAGCTGAACCGTCAGCCCAACCATCTGAATTACGCCTATTATGACGCCTTTTTTTATGACGGATAAAGGCGTCCTTTTGATTCTATTCCAAAATGCTATTCCGCATAACAAGGCACCCAGGCCGAATCTATACATCAAAATTGCGACCGGAGTAAGGGTTGTCAGTGCCATCTTGCCCGCGATGAATCCGCCGCCCCAAATTATGGCTACAATCAAAAGTATTAAATTGGCAATGATCTCTTTATTTCTCATTAAATTCCCACCGTTGTTCGAGAAGTATTGTTATTATTCAAAATCTAACGCTATTTTACCACAAAAAAAGAGCCATAGGCTAGTGCCTACAGCTCTTTAGTGTCGTCTTAAGTTTTAACTATTTTTCAACAGTTTTAATTATCTTTCAACGATGATGGATGTACCCATACCGCCACCGATACATAATGTAGCTAGGCCGTACTTGGAGTCTCTCTTAATCATTTCGTGGATTAAGGAGATTAGGATTCTACATCCGGATGCACCGATTGGGTGACCAATAGCGATCGCACCACCGTTTACGTTTGTCTTTTCAGGGTCAAGACCTAAGTCTTTTCTTACTGCTAAAGACTGAGTAGCGAAAGCTTCGTTAGCTTCTACTAAATCGATATCTTCGATTGTTAAACCAGCCTTTTCTAATGCCTTCTTGGAAGCAGGAACTGGACCAACACCCATGATGGATGGATCTACACCAGCGGAAGCATAGGACTTGATTGTGCACATAGGCTTAATTCCTAATTCTTCAGCTTTTTCCTTGGACATTACTACTACAGCAGCACCAGCATCGTTGATACCGGAAGCGTTAGCAGCAGTTACGATACCGTCTTTCTTGAAAGCAGGCTTTAACTTAGCAACCTTATCAATTGTAGTACCGAACTTAGGGAATTCGTCTGTATCGAAGATGATTGGATCACCCTTCTTCTGAGGTAATTCAACTGGAACGATTTCGTCTACGAACTTACCAGCCTTGATAGCAGCTTCTGCTCTGTTCTGGGAAATTACTGCGAATTCGTCTAATTCTTCTCTAGTTAAGCCCCACTGTTCAGCTACGTTTTCAGCTGTGATACCCATGTGGTAACCAGCGAAAGCATCTGTTAAACCGTCGTTAACCATCATGTCAACTAACTGAGTGTTGTTCATTCTAGCACCGAATCTAGCAGCAGGCATTGCGTATGCTGTAGCGGACATGTTTTCAGCACCACCAGCAACGATGATATCAGCATCGCCAGCCTTGATGATCTGAGCAGCTAATTCTACAGCTCTTAGACCGGAACCGCAAACCTTGTTAATTGTCATAGCTGGAGTTTCGATTGGAAGACCAGCATCTAAAGTCATCTGTCTAGCAACGTTCTGACCTAAAGCACCCTGAAGTACAGCACCCATTACAACTTCATCAACCTGTTCAGGCTTGATTCCAGCTCTTTCGATTGCTGCCTTAATAGCGATAGCGCCTAACTTTCTTGTTGGAACTCCCTTTAATGAACCGCCGAATGCACCAATAGGTGTTCTAGCTGCACTTACGATTACAACTTCTCTCATTTCTTATGTATCCTCCTTGATATGTAGTTTAAAAATTGTAGTACATAACTAATAACTAATGCATCTTGTATACAATATTTTTACCATAAAGGCGACCTTAATGCAACCCCTATTTGATAAATTTTTAACAAAATAAAGGCACATTTTCGCCTTTTGGCACTATACCATTTTATCACAAGATATTATCTAATTAAAGTACTTTTTTGCAGACACCAGCACTTTATTTCGATAAAGTTTATTTAAAAATCACTCTATACTTCATAGATAGAGAAACAGGTCTATATGAAAG